>JAAXOC010000035.1 GCA_014237145.1 ANME-2 cluster archaeon | reverse complement strand
CGATCTATCATCTGAGGACACTCAAAAAGAGGACACTGAGACTGAAAGTACATCTACACCCGGATTTGGGGTTGTATCTGCACTATGTGGGTTTTTGGCTATTGTATGTCTGCAATTGAGGCGTAAAAAAAATGAATAGATCGTAAATGATCATATTAAACGAGTTGACCGCTCCATTCAGGTTTATATCTGTTGCGGGATCGATATCGCTGATGTTGGCAGCCATCTACAGGGTGAGCACAGTATCAGCGGTTTAAGTTTTTTCCATCTTGTGTGAAGTCACCGCCATCGATCTAACCTTTACTTGATCCTCTTTTCTGAATACTCCCATCATGACCAGTCCATTGATGATTGCCATGCACACAGCTGCCAGAGCACAAGCAGCGCCAATGTCAAATCCAAGTATCTTTGTTGTGTAGACGATTGCGAGCAGGTTGATCTGCAGTTCCGAGAAGGGGAGTATCGAAGCAGGACCGATGCCACACTGCAGGATATGTATTGGGGTGCATCAGTGCTAAACTAGCGTAGCACAGACTCTCTGGAGAATAGTGAGGCGATAAGCACAAGCAAGGAAAAATACATGCACGAGACACATCAATATGTGCAGTGTCAGATATTTCCTGAGGGTTTCAAATCCAGCCAAAAGCAACGATTCAATTGTCATTACCCTCCAACACATATCATTTTTCATTCATGTTATTTTAGCATTGGCATAAGCAATACAGCGCATAGGGATGTTATGATTACCCCATCAGCAAAACTTCCGAGCAGAACGCGTGGCAAACTTCCAATGCTATGGATACCTATCGCAATCATTCTGATATGTGCTGATTTAGCCAGATTTTGAAATCATTGTCCGAAACTTTTTAACCAATCACAATAATATTACTATAAAATACTGGAATATTCAGGTAAATCAATGTGCAATTCTCACCCATGCATGTAGGAACTTGGCAGGTTTATCAGGGCGCTTCACTGTCCCACCAGGTGGATGATTATCAATTTTATCGGGGACGGTAGCAGGAGCACAAAGCAGATCTACGAATTTTTGACCGGGCGAGGCGAGAATATGACGTTTTTCGATCTGTATTACCATCTGTCAGAGCTGAACCACGCCGACATCATCAAGGTTTCAGAGTATCGGGAAAATGAAAGAGGTGCGCCTTAAAAAGTGTAGAAACTGAAGACTAAGAGAATCGTGATAGAGTTGCTGGATAAACAAGAAAATCCCTCCTGTCGGATTTACATGGAATATTGAAATTATACTTTATTTGCAACAATAAGGAGCGAATCGGGATGTTAGATAAGTACCGGAAATTAATCGAAAAATGGTACGGAATTGGGAGAAGGCGAATTAAATGAACTCAAGAGTGCGGATTACAGGATATGAGGGCAAGAATGGAACAGATCGATTTGCAGGACATTGTTGAGTACAGCAGGACGGTGCGGATCAAAAAAGATATTCTTGTGACCGATTGGTTCAATGTCTCCTTGATATGCCTTGAAGAAGGACAGGAAATTCCACCCCACCCTGAACCATACGCGGTACTGTTCCATATAATCGATGGGGAAGGAACTATAACCGTCGGATCAAAACGGCATGATGCCTTACCAGGTCACATGATATTTGTTCCGGGCAACAGTATAAGGGGAATAGCACCGCGCACGCGTATGAGCCTGCTTGGGATACAACAGCCGCATTAAATAGGTTAAGTATGTTACAATGATGGGATCTATGAATGCTATTGAAGTCGATAATCTGACGAAACTGTTCGAAGATTTTACTGCGGTAGACCACCTGGATTTCGAAGTGAAGAATGGCGAGATATTTGGCTTTTTAGGACCGAATGGTGCAGGCAAGACAACAACTGTCCGGATGCTCACAGGAATAATTAAACCGGATCTTGGTCAGGTCAGTATCATGGGTCATGACATCCGGCAGGATCCGATCAAAGCCAAACAGATAATGGGGGTTGTTCCTGAACTTTCAAACGCATACACCGAACTTACTGCCTTAAATAACCTGCAGTTCATGGCAGAATTATATGGCGTACCAAAGAAGGATGCCAGACAAAGAGCAGAAGAACTCCTGGGAAAGTTCGATCTCTATGAACGAAAAGATCATAAGGTCAGGACTTTTTCCAAAGGAATGAAGCAGAAACTCATCATCGCCATGTCTCTCATGAACAACCCGGAAATACTTTTTCTCGATGAGCCAACATCAGGTCTGGATGTTATGAGTGCACGGTTGATCAAGGATATGTTGTTGGAGTTGAATAAAGAAGGGAAAACCATTTTTCTCACCACTCACTACATGGAAGAGGCAAACCAGCTGTGCAGCAGAGTTGCGATCATCAACCATGGAAAGATAGCAGCCATAGACGCCCCAGAGAAGCTTAAAATGAGAATTGGTGGGTTAGAATGGGTGGAAGTCAGTTTTGACATGCCTGTAGATGCCTCTGATTTCTCTGACCTATCAGGAGTAATCGATGTCCGGATAAGTGGCGATAAACTACGGTTGTATACGAACGAACCCGGCATGACGATATATCAACTGGTGGATTATTCCCGGTCAAATGATCTGGAGATCGTGATGCTGAACACGCTGACACCAACGCTTGAAGATGTCTTCATCAAACTCACAGAGGAGATGGAATGATCGATCAGCTAAAACGTGCCTGTGCAATTGCCAAAAAAGATATCAGGATCTATTATCTGAAGGGACCCGTGGTAATATTCGGTATTCTCTTCCCCGTATTCCTCTTTCTGGCATTTGTGATAGGAAGAGATCTCCCTGTTGATTTTCTTATCGCCGGACTGCTGAGCATGACGATCTTCTTCACATCAATGTCGATCACTCCTGTGATCGCACCCACCGAGACACAGACCAGAAACCTGGAGCGACTTGCAGCAGCCCCGGTCTCTATCACAACAGTCCTGATGGGAGATATGCTGGCATCCGTGCTCTTCGGGACCGGGATATCTCTCGTCCCGATAATAGTTGGAATGGCAATCGGTGTGACAGTCACACATCCGTTCATCCTTGCTGCGGGCATTGTACTGGCTGCATTCTGCTTCTCAGCTATGGGGCTGATATTCTCATCCGCACCGACCAGCATGACATCCACTGTGATGATGATATCCACAATGGTAAAATTTCCACTGGTATTCATAAGCGGTGTATTCATCCCGGTCAGGGAACTGCCGCAATGGGGACAGGTGCTGGCATCGGCATCCCCCCTTACCTACATAACTGACCTGTGCAGATATTCGTTCCAGGGGACCAATTACTATCCGATCTGGATGGATATCGCAGCCCTTGTAATATTCCTGGTGATCTTCATGATAGCTGCGGTGAAGCTTCATAAGAAGAGTTTGCCTGAACGGTTGTGAATATGGTGACTTTTTAATTTATTCTGGATAAATGGATCGTGGCAAAAAAGATTCACCGCAGAGGACGCAGAGAGGCGCAGAGATGTGTTGTTTTTCTCTGCGTGCCTCTGCGCTCTCTGCGGTTTTCTGAATAGTCCCAGTAAATAATAAAAAGTCTCTGAATATGATGGAGCATGCTTAAATCACCGGGCTTTTTACTGCAATGTATAGGAGGCAAGTGCGAGCGGTTGCCATGTACGCTTCTGTAATGGTGGGTTTGCCCCCACATATTTCTTTAGGCAGTTCAAAGAGATTGTAATATAAGGCATGCATGTCAATTACCTGCTATGAAACGCTTACTTTGGTGGCTGATTGCAGGCACAAAAGGTGGTGTGAACCGTGCTCGCATAATCAAGGCGCTGCATGACCGCCCATACAATGCCAATCAGTTATCAGAAGTGTTGGGATTGGACTATAAGACGATAAAACACCATCAAAAGGTTCTTTCCGACAACGGCGTGATCACATCTGCGGGGGGTGGCTATGGCACAATGTATTTCTTATCACCAGTTATGGAGGGAAATTATGCGCTATTTGAAGAGATTTGGGAGAAAATTGGGAATAAATTCAAGTGAATAGGTGATAATATGCAACCATCCATGTACGATCCAGTACTTATAATGAACATCAAGACGATCATAACCACGGCAAATGTGGTGCTGCTGGTTTTATTGCTTGCTATTTATGTCCGAAGTTACGCACAGGTCAAATCGAAGTTCACACTGGGTTTGATGATATTTGCGTTTCTCATGCTCTTACAGGTAGTCACATCGACACCACACATGCATGTTGCTACACGTGGGTATCGGATGTGCATCATCGGACCGCTTGACGTGATACCGGACATACTTGAATTTATAGCGCTTATGGTGCTCATATACCTCAGTTCGGAGTGAATTTGGGTATGATTCTGGTGACATTTGGATATAATTCTGGAATAATGATATTTGTTGAACCCACTAATTGAGTATTGCTCAGACGGGCTAAACTCAAATAAGGTGAATACAAAATGAAAACAAGAATAATAACTGGAATAATGATAGTTGCACTGGTCGCACTCTCTGTAGGAGTTGCTGCTGCCCAGTACGGTCAAGGTGGCGGTGACCGTGACGGCGATGGTATATGTGACAACAGTGGCACATGCCCGGGATTCGTAGACGAAGACAACGATGGTATATGTGATAACAACGGCTGTGGCATGAACTTTATCGATGGCGACGGCATCTGTGACAACAGCGGCACCAACGGCAGGGACTCTGACGGCGACGGCACCCAGAACGGACAGGACGATGATCATCAGCGGCTTCGAGATGGAAACCGCGGTAATGGCGGACAGGGTAAAATGCATAATCGATAAGTTTGTGCTGTGTGCGTGGAATGACCACGCACTCTTTTTATTTTCAAAGTATCAAAAATCTTTAAAACCCCATCTTCGTCAGATTAATGGTTTAATTAACCGTTTCATTTGCCTAAAAAACTACTTGTGGGTCTTAATGCTAGCGTTTTTTCCAAATGTAGATGGTGAAAATTTATTTTTTTCTAGGTACAGACCCTCTGCACAAAATATTTATATATACTCCTTCATATTAATATGAGCTTCACAGCATTAGAAAAAAAACAATAGCAAGTGATTGAATAGATCAAAATGTAGAACCTACTCCAAAAATATAGTGTTTTACTGCTATCGATTTTATTTTAAACTGGCGAAGATGGGTTAAACACTGAATCTTTATGCATAATTGGAGAGGGGGAGCAGAATATGAAACGAAATTCGATCTTATTACCAGTCTTCTGCATCGCTTTAACCATGATACTTATCTGCGTGCCAGTTATGGCAGAAGGTGTAGGAGGAGGTAACGGCACTGGTGTGGGTGGTGGCAGAAATACTGACATATCCTCAGTCTCGTCCGGGCTATTATCGCCACAATTCATTCTCGGAGGACTTGTTGCATTAGCAGGACTCATCCTCCTGAGAACAACTAAGATCAATTGGAACATCCGGACACTCCTGATGTGTGCCGTCTTTGTACTCTTTGGGGTGCTGGTGATCATGCACCAGCCAAGCCCGCTGCGGGCAGTAGTGGATCCGGTAACGGCTCTTTTGACTGGCAGTGCAATCACTCTTAAGAAAACAACGGCGTTAATCTTCATCGGCGGCTTGTCAGTAATCGGAGCGAAACTGTTCTGCGGGTGGGTCTGCCCATTCGGGGCATTACAAGAGATCGTAAACAGGATTCCAGCACCATCCGGGAAGAAGATCAATCTGCCGTTCAATATCTCAAATGGCATCCGGATTTCGATATTTGTTATTAGTTTAATCATGGTTCTCGCCACAGGAAACGATCTTTACACATACCATAACATCCTGAACCCTTTTGAACTATTTGACTGGCATTTTGAGCTGGTGCTGGCAGTTCTGGTCGGGGCGGTGCTGGTCGCATCAGTATTTGTGTATCGCCCTTTCTGCTATCTCGTGTGCCCGGTTGGGCTCTTGACATGGCTGCTTGAGTATATGAGTATATTTCGTGTGCGCCTTGACCGGAGCAAATGCAATGACTGCAATAAATGTATCCAAATGTCGCCATGCCCGTCTGTCAAAGCAATCGTGGACGGTGATAAGTTGCGACCCGATTGCTATGCATGTGGTGTGTGCATCGACGCGTGCCCGACCGATGCGCTGGTGTTTGGGATTGGTAAGACGAGGGCTAAGAGGAGCAGAGACAGGGAAAGTGGTGATTGAGGGGCGATGAGAAAATTACGATGGTGAGTGCAGCGCTTTTCTTTTATCTGGGTTTGGCGGGATTTAGGTTGACATAAGAGATGAAATAACAAACATTGGCTAAAATAACTGTGAAATGGTATCCACTTCAAATCTAAGAGTAATTATTAAATTATTAGACAGGATTAACAGGATATACCGCGATGCCAACATCCTGTAAATCCTGTGAATCCCGTCAAAATACCATGCTTTTTGAATTGGATACGTGAAATGATATTGTGACTATTAGAATAAATATTAACGGATGCGAATTTATTATATTTAGGACAACAATATTAAACAGTAATTCATCATAAGATTAACAAGAATAGAGGCTATATAATGGGTACGCTAATATTGGAAATACCAGATGACATTGCAGATGCAATTCGCTTACCTCTTAAGGAAGTGGATCGGGAACTGCACAAAGAACTGGCTTTAGCGTTGTATCAGCGTGGTGTGCTTTCATCTGGTAAAGCATGTTCACTTGCCGGTATGACTCGCTGGGAGTTCGAGGATTTTCTTGCACTGCACAGGGTCCGGCGGCACTACACAGATGAAAATTTGAAAGAAGATATAAATTATGCCCGAAGCCATGTATGAAGGTAAGATTATATCCCTTCGGGAGGAGTTGGATAAACTTCACAACGAGGCAGGATTCTGGATAGATGATGAATTATACCGCCGGGCTTTAACAGTGGCAAAGGAATAATTCTATGTAAAGACTTTTTAATTAATGGACTGTCTCCAAAGGATGCAAAAAATACCCTACCTCGGTAAAATAAAGAAGAGGCCTCCCCTCATCAAACCGTACGTACTGATCATGGATCCCTGATTTCACTAACGCTCAAATCCGGGGCATCAAGAGGCGAATGTGATTGAATAACAAAATACAAGTCTGTTAAAACTAAATTTATTATGATAAGTTAATATTCTTCAAAATATTTTTTTATTCTTTTCACATCGTGATTCATTTTATTGTTTTTATGATAAAACTCAATAAAGATTATTTTATGTTCTTCGTTCATGTGTGCATAAATTATACGAAAACCGCTTTTGGAACCTTTTCCTTTAAAATCTAGAGACCTGAAATGCTTCACTTTATAAATTGGTATTTTAACATTAATTCCAAGATCGCTTATTCTAATAGTCCCACGCATTTCTTGTGGTTGGTTTATTTCTAATGCTTTTTTAAATCTCCCGAAATCTTCTTCAAGGTGTCTATACTTTTTAATTGAACTATTCAACTCTTTTCGGAATTCTGGGGCAGCTTCGAATTTAATCGCTGCCATCTTCATCATCATAGTTCCTTACTGAAAGTTCTGAAGTTCTATAGAATACCATTTCGTAATCTAATTCTTCAAAATCCTCTGCTGCAATGTAAGGAGCATCATGGTGTGATAATTCACTTACTTCTTTTGCACTAAAATGTGAATAAGAATCAATAGTTTTATCAATAAAATCCAATTTGTCTCTACTTAATTTAGATGTATCAGGTTCAGTGGTTGAGAAGTATTTTATTTGCCGGTATGTTCCATAACCATATTCAGTTTCCCGTATCGCCCCTTCCAATTTAAGTTCTAAAACTACTTCATCAAAATCACATGGTGCCGGGCCAAATGGATATTTTAAATAAGTCTCACCAGTCAATTTTTCTTCAAATAACTCATAATAATTAAAATCAGTGAAGTATAAAACCTTAAATAATACTGTTTTACCTACATTATTGATATGTCCAGTATTATGTATTATGTAATGAAGAACGTTTTTGAATTTATCTTTAGGAAATTCTCCAAAAAAATCCGTACAAGAATTTGCATCTTCCATTAATGTACCTCAATAAATGGGATTAATAATAAATCATATAGTTTTATTGTTGTATATACATTTTGCTAATTTTTTTTGAGACTTATGAATGTGAAAATTTAATTGATGCACATGATAGCCGTCTCACAGGCACGGTATGCCCCTGAAAAATTGTAACGAGGCCTGTGTAGCGCGTATTTAGAATCATTTTCGATCTTGTCCGTCAATGCATATCTCAACATTTTAACAGCCATATCTTACACATAACAAAGATTAGAAGTAATAACAGGTATAATTTAGTAAAGTATACTGCCAACGACTGTGCCCTTACAACCTTCCTGCTCCGAAGCATGCCAACCAGAAGCCTAGCGTTTTTTCACTAGATGGAGCGCGAGAGGTCACAACCAACACAATATTGTGGAGATTCCTTTTCACACTTCAGTACCCTTTGACGCATCGATCAAAAGTTTCGTATAAAAATGCTGCGGATTCGAAATAACCCTGTCTGCCGGACCGTTCTCTACGATCATGCCATTATGTAAAACTGCGATCCGGTCACTAACCTTGCGTGCAACGCCGATGTCATGCATAACAAATAACATAGAAATGCCACGCTCATTCTGGAGTTCAAGCAAAAGTTTCAATATCTTTGCCTGGACACTCGGATCAAGGAAAGACGTGGACTCATCTGCAATAAGCAGTCCAGGCTCAAGTATAAGTGCACGCGCTATAGCCACACGCTGCAATTCACCGCCGCTCAGTTCATGCGGATATTTTTGTATAAAATAATCTTCATCAGGCAACTGCACTTCATTCAAAGCATCCTTGATCTGCTCTGCCGAACTATCATCAAATAATCCATGTATCCGCAGAGATTCGGTAATCGCTTCAAAAACAGTAAACCTGTGGCTGATCGAGTCCTTAGGGGACTTATGTCAAGTCAACATCAAAGTGTCTGATTATAGGGTGTATTGATAGCGTATTTGGATACATTATAGGGTTGACTTGACACTAGTAAATTATACCAGCAGTACTATACACTTTAAGCGATGTCTTTATTAATGTGAATGGTGGTGGTGGTGGCCCTCTTTTAAATGTTTTCCAACCCATTCAGGCAAACTTGCTTCAGGGTAGCTATCAAAATATGGAATATAGGGTTTTATATCCAATACCGGAGTCTTATCCAGTGCATCCAGTCCTTTTACTATAATCCTTCCGCTATCATAAGAGATGTCTTCTATTTCAACTGCAGATAGACCTATCGGATTAGGCCGAACAGGCATCCTGGTAGCAAATACTTTAACATGATCGGGCTTATGATGGTGCTCTGGCATCTTCCACTCACCTGATTTGTGAACCCAGAAAAGAACGAATATATGAGAATAACCATCCATCCCTGATATTCCCTCTGCATGTTCGGGATATAGCACTATTGTAGAAGTATGCTTATTCCCGCCTTCATTTCCATGGGGATGGGGTAATTCATCAAAGTTCTGATATTCTGATTCAATATAGCCTATCGGATTTACCGAAAAAGTCTCACTGGAAGTTTCCGTATTCATTTATTTCACCTTCTCCATTTTACAAAATTTTTTTATTATAGTTTATACCTAAAAAGTAATAAAAATATACAAAAAGATATTACTTTTTATGTGCAATTTCAACGTAACTACTTATATTATATGAATATTTCGATTTGTAGTGACCATTACATTATTTATTGGTAAATTCAAATTAACCGCGGATGAACGCTGATAAACGCAGATAAACGTGGATTAGCTATCTGAATATCTGCGTTTATTTACATTTATCTGTGGTTTTCTATTATTCACCACATTAATTGAACCTGTCTCCTTATTACACATACTATTATTAATTCATACTAATTAACACAAATCTTAAATATTATCAAATTAGAAAGTTGAATATGAATTATACCGAAACTGAATCCATAGTTAAAAAAGCTATACAGTTCCATGGACACCAGTGTCCAGGACTTGCAATTGGAATACAGGTATCCAAAACCGTACTACAGGAACTTGGGAAACCAGCCAGGGATGAAGAGATGGTTGCGATCGTTGAAAATAATTCATGTGGTCTTGATGCCATTCAGTTACTTACAGGCTGCACATTCGGAAAAGGAAATTTGATATTCAAAGATTTTGGTAAATATGTTTATACTTTCATGAACCGTGAAAATCAAAAAGCACTGCGTATCTCTATAAACAAAGATGCCATCCGGATGGATAAGGAACATCTTGAACTTTTTGCAAAGATCAAGGAAAAGTCAGCTAGTCCGGAAGAACAAGAGGAATTTAAAAAGCTGCATATTAAAAAAAGCAATGAGATACTTAAAATTCCACAGGACGATCTGATGGTAATAAGAAATATTGATTTTTCGCCGCCGCCTATGGCAAGTCTTCATGAATCCGTAGAATGTTCCATATGCGGCGAATCAGTAATGGAAACAAAGGTCAGACTTCTGAATGGTAATCCTCATTGCATCCCGTGTTTTCGAAGGGAGTATAATAAATTGTAGGAGTTAATATAATGGAAAAAAAAGAGATAGTTATTATATTAATAATTATTGCTATGTGCTTAATTACACCTGTAATAAATGCCGAATCTACAATAAATGACAATACTAAGAATCAACTTAGAATAGCTGATAAAACAGGTGACTGGGGATATCCGAATCCTTATCTGGCATATGCAAGAGGACCTGGATATATGCGTATGCATTTTATCTTTGATACACTTGTATGGAAGAATGAAACTACACAGTACATTCCCCTGCTTGCAGAAAAATGGGAATATCTAAGCGATGAGGATGCTTATGTTTTTCATCTTAACAAGAACGCAAAATGGCATGATATGGAGCCATTAACTGCCGAAGACGTTGTTTTTACCATAGAATACATGAAAGAACATCCTTATGGATGGGTCATTCTGGACAGTGTAGATAGAGGAGAAGTACTTGATGAGCATACAGTAAAGATCCACATGAGCAGTCCGTATGCACCATTTATGGAGGATATAGGCGGTTCAATGCCAATTCTTCCTGAACATATATGGAAGGATGTCGAAAATCCCATGGACTTCACAGATGAGACTGCATTCATCGGATCAGGACCCTATACATATGTTGATTTCAGCAAAGAGCACGGCACCTATCAATATGAGGCATTCGGGGAATATTATCTCGGGAAGCCCATTATTGACAAACTGATATATGTGAAAACAGGTGACCCTCAAATGACCCTGCAGCGCGGCGAGGCTGATTTCACCTCTATTAAGTCTGATTTTGTAGAACAAATAAAAGAGGATGGATTTGTTGTGATCAAAGGTCCGCATTACTGGAATAAAAAATTAATGATAAACCATAATATTGAACCGCTTGATAATATTATATTCAGACAGGCACTGGCCCATGCCATCAATCAGGACGAATTTGTAGATAAATCACTCCGAGGACATGGAAAACCTGCCAGTTACGGACTGATCTCATCTGAAAGTGTATGGATAAGCCCGAATGTGCCTGACTACCCTTATGATCCTGACAAAGCAATTGAATTGATCACCTCACTCGGATATGAACTAAAGGACGGTGTTTTCACAAAGAATGGCAAGACTTTGGAACTCCAGATACTGGTCTCCATGATCAGTACCGGAGGAGAGGGGACACCTGACCGTGACGGTGAGATCATAATGAACCAGCTTGAAAAGGTAGGAATAAAGGTAGACCTGACATCACTTGATACCAAGATAGTTGATACAAAAGTGATAAACTGGGACTTTGATCTGGCGATCTCAGGTCATGGGGCCATTGGCGGTGATCCAAAGATACTGCATGAGAAAACACTTCAAGTACCTGGTGTCAAACCAAATCCAAATTGTGCACGATATAACAAGAGTGAAGAGTTGAACAAGTTGCTCGATGATGTTATGCACGAAATGGATCCCGAAAAGAGAAAAGAAGCAGTATTTGAGGCCCAGAATGTTTATGCCAGGGAACTTCCTGCAATTTCAATATATTATCCTACCTGGTATAATGCATATGATCCGGATACAGGAGTTGAGTGGTTCGAAACGATCGGAGGAGTTTCTAAAGGAATTCCGATACCACAGAATAAACTTGCACTTATAGGATCGTCGGCTGCCAAAGAAGGAAAAGAAATAACAGATGTAACCTCAATACCAGTTGAAAATGAAACACAAGGTTCTCCGCTAATGCCATTTTTGGCTGTAATTGCACTCCTGTTAGCATTCATGGCAATACGAATAAAGCGCTAATGAAGGAAAAAACAACAAATGAAATCAAAAAAGAAGACAAAAGTAATCACAGTTTATCTGGTGACTATTTTTATCCTTCTTTTGTTAACTTTCTTCCTGCCGCGACTGCTGCCAGGGGATGTGATCATTGCCATGTATGGCGGTCAGGAGATGCTGATCACCGATGAACTGTACAATGAATTGATTGCACTTCATGGACTTGATAAACCTCTCATTGAGCAGTTCTTAATATATATTACACAGCTTGCACATGGTGATCTTGGATATTCATACATATATCATGCATCCATAACTGATCTTATTTTAGATGCCCTTCCATGGACACTGCTACTTGTCGTGGGTTCTCTCACTCTATCATCTATTGCCGGGATCATACTCGGTGTAGAGAGTTCCTGGAGGCGCGGCGGCAGGTTTGATAGATCACTGCTTATGTTCATGCTATTGATAGATGGCATCCCAGCTCTTGCACTTGGCATCATGTCTCTTACAATATTCAGTTTATATTGTGGATGGTTTCCTACATCAGGTGCAGTGACACCATACTCAAATGCAGTAGGGATCACTTATATAATAGATATACTCTGGCACCTGACACTGCCCCTTGCAGCACTTACGTTATCCCAGATACCTGGTGATTATCTTATGATCAGAAACAGTATGTTGCTTATAATTAGGGAACCTTTTGTGCTTACTGCTTATGCAAAAGGTATTAAAGAGCGCAGAATAAAATATTTACATGCTGCAAGAAATGCTATTTTACCCTTTTTCACGCGTATTGGCATTAGAGTAGTATGCATTATTACCGGTGTCCTTTTTATCGAAACGATATTTGCATATCCCGGACTCGGGCTTCTTACATATGAAGCGATATCAAATCGTGATCTACCGCTGATGCAAGGGATTTTTACAATATCAGTACTTCTGGTGCTTGTAATTAATATTCTCATAGATATATCATACAAGAAGATCGATCCGAGGGTTGAATATGCATAATAGGTTTTCAGAGCAATTCAAACAGAATAAGATCGGCATGACCGGGCTTATCATCTATTTATTCATTTCAATATTAGCGATCTTTGCCCCGTTTATTGCACCTTATGACCCATGGGATTATTCTTTTGAATGTTTACAACCCCCATCAATAGATCATCTGCTCGGAACTAATGATATTGGTTATGATATATTCAGTGAACTGTTGTGGTCACTGCGAACATCAATTTTCTTTGGTTTGTCAGTTGGAGCTATTGCAAGTACTATCGGACTTATAATTGGGATTTCTGCTGCCATGATCAGTGGACTGTATGATGTCATAGTTATGAGAATTGCAGATGCACTGTTTGCAATCCCTACGATCATGGTGTTAATACTAATGGCAGCATATTTCAAGCCATCCACTACTATATTAATTATCGCACTCTCGCTTATTATCTGGCAGACCACAGCAAGAGGAGCCCGGGCTCAGACCCTCTCACTCAAATCAAAACTCCATATAAAAACTGCCAGGAATATGGGTGGATCTACTTTTTATATCATGTACAGACATATCATACCAGAACTTTTTCCACTGTATGCAATGGGTTTTGTTACAAAGGTACGGATGGCTGTATTCATGGAAGCCGGGCTTTCATTTCTTGGAATATTCGATCCTACTTCGAAAAGTCTTGGGATCATGATGAGCTATGCAATGCGTTATCTTTATCTGGATGTCTGGTATAACTGGCTGCTTCCTGCTGTTCTCTCACTCTCAATACTGATCATTTCACTTGCACTGATATCGTATGCAATAGAGGAAATATTAGATCCAAGGCTCAGGAGGGATAATATTGCTAAAAATTAAGAACCTGAATGTACAATACCGAATATCAGGTACATCTAATGACAGTATTACTGCACTGGACAATATATGCCTGAATGTAAATAAAGGGGAATGTGTTTCCATAATTGGAGAATCCGGATCAGGCAAATCCACACTTGCACTTGCATCTATGAAATTACTTTCATCTAATACCACCATGACCGGAAATATACTGTTAGATGATATTGACATCTTAAGTCTGGGCGATAAGGAGATGGAAAATATAAGGTGGAACAAGATCTCATTAGTATTCCAGAACTATGGTGATGTATTAAATCCGGTCCACAAGATTATCGATCAGATTGCTGAACCTCTGATAAAGAACGGGATATCTCATGCAGTTGCACTGGATAAGTCTTTGGAAATGTTGAAGTATTTGAAAATAAAACCCGGTCGGCATACTCTATTTCCTCATCAGATCAGTGCTGGTGAGAGGCAGCGGGTTCTAATAGCAATGGCACTGATCACTGATCCGGACATCCTTGTAATGGACGAACCGGTTGCATCAGTGGATGCATTAACAAAATTATACCTTATCGAAGTAATAAAACAACAGGTTAAGGCGCAAAAAGCAGTGCTGTTGATCACTCATGATCTTTCTTTTGCAACTCTGTGCTCAGATCGTATCGAAGTACTCTATTCAGGCAATATTATTGAGTCTCTTCCATCCGGGGAACTGCTGGATTCCCCGCAGCACCCGTATACCCGCGCGCTTGTACGATCATTTCCATTGATGGAGCGTACGAAAGAGCTTGCAGGTGTAAGGGGAACACCACCATCTCAATTACTGAAAAATGAACGGCAGGGCTGTATCTTTGCGCCAAGATGTACACAATCTATTGAAGTATGTTCGAAAAAGCGGCCAATAGCAAAGCCAAGAGGTCTCAATGGCAATAGTGAGTATAATATTGTATGCCACCGCGGAGGTATAGCAACTATGATATCTGTGGACAACATAGACAAATCATATAAAGATATTACAGTTCTTAAAGATATTTCCCTTACACTTGATGAGGGAGAGATAATTGCAATCGTGGGAGAAACTGGTTCAGGAAAAACCACACTTGCATATGTTATCGCAGGTACGATCAAACAGGATAGCGGAGAGATCTTATTTAGAGAAAAGAAGATTGAAGAAATAGATAGAAAAGAATTTTCAAAGAAAGTTGGAATAATTTACCAATCTCCGAGGGATTCAATCAGCCATAGATTCACGGTATTTGAAGCGATCGCAGAACCTTTAAAAATACATGGATTATTTAATGGTGGATCTGCAGATAAGATTAAAAATGTGTTAAAAGAAGTGCAATTACCGTTTGAAGATTATTTTTTACAAAAATATCCACATGAATTGAGTGGAGGGGAACTGCAGCGTGTAGCTATAGCAAGGTCATTGATCCTGGAACCTGATCTGCTCATTGCAGATGAATCCACTTCTTTCCTTGATCCAAGTGTTCAGGCAAAAATATTGAAATTATTGCTGGATCTGCAGAATGAGCACGGCATTTCCATGTTATTTATAACTCATGATATAGGAGTTGCACGCAAGGTGAGTGATCGGATTGTGGTATTATATGATGGCAGGATTGTGGAAAATGCGCCGTCACATCATATAATTGAGAATCCTCAGCATGAGTATACGAAAACTTTGATCGATGCAGTACGTGGTAGAAAGAATATCCGGGAGATGTAATTTGGATTAGAGGAAATATGTGTAACAAATCCATCTGGTGGTGACACAAATAGCAATTATTATGAAATATCTATTCTACCCATGTCTGTGCAGTGGTCCGCTATAGAGTTGAGAAGATCACGTTGTAATTTATAATGGTATTTGGATCATGTGGCTAACCGGGATGTTCCAAATCCTAATCTTTGGCATTGAACCTGTGTTTAAGATAATAATTGGAATATATCGCACCGGGGGGATTATGTGCCAGTACCCTATCCTTTACTGCCAGTGTGGTTACAGGTGCCTGCGAGTGACTGGTAAAGAGAATATCATGGCCAATGCACAATCCAAGAATGATATTCAGGTCAGTCTTCTCGTTATTTAATACCAGTGCCTGACCCACAGGATTGCACACAGCTTCAAAACCACCATTATGCAGTTTCTCCAGACCATAACTGTCCTTATCAATTCCACATACCTTACAGCAGACAGAGAATACATTGAAATCCTGTGCTAAGATCTCATGTATGACCTTTGCCTCTTTTTCCAGACCTATGCAAAATGCAATGCCCAGTTTTTCATACCCCATTCCCCCGGCATACAGAATGAGTTCTTCCAGCCTCGTTTTTTCCATATAGTACCTGGATTCTATCTGTGCCGAGATCTTCATTGATTCGAGGTCCCTGCCAGTATATTCAACATCTGCCTTAATTGTCGAACAATCCTTTCCCCCGCTACATTTTTTCTGTTCACATAACGCACATTGCATCTGACAATCTCCGTTTATATTGGTATATACATTTTAACTTGAACCCAATCCAAGCTTAACTTGAACCTAATCCAAGCTTAACTTGGGCCGAATCCAAGTGACTTTTTATTTCTATTCTGCCACAGAGCACACAGAGAGCACAGAGTATTTCGCCCCTGTGTCGTCCTCTGTGCCCTCTGTGGCTAAATTATTCATAACATTTGCAGCGCTTTTTCCAGTGTAATAATAGCAAGATGTGCACAATGCAGGTTTTCTTCAGGTAGACCTTGGAGAGCAGTAACCAGGTCATCATCTGTGATTGCCTCTGCCTCTTCAACAGATCTTCCTTTGACCATAGATGTAAGCATGCTCACGCAAGCGATCGTTGCTCCACATCCATCTGTCATAAATGATATATCTTCAATTATATCATGGTCAATGTTCAGATATATCTCCATGGTATCCCCACACCAGCCAGTTAATCTTGCAAAAGCATCTGGTTGTACAATTTTGCCGATATTTTTCGGATTATTATATTCCTTAATAACCCTTTCTGAGAAAACCATCCGCTCCTGCTCATATACCTCATTTTGAATTTTTTCGATCATCTTATCAAAATCAGATTTATTGTTTGGATCTGTCACTTCAGTTTCACCTTGCGTTCATTTCAGTTTTCCCTTGATATTTTCCCAGATTTTTTTAATATTATTAGAAAACTCACTCTCAGAGAACTCAATTACAGTCATCTCATTGATCATGGCCATAGTCGGTGTTTCATCATATGGTATCTGGCCCACAACATCAAGTCCATTTTCGGCGCAGTATTTTTCGATGACCTTTGTATTACCGGGATTAATATCGAATTTATTTATGCAAACCACTGCCGGTATATTGAAATGCCCGGCCACTCCCAGTATTCTTTCCATGTCATGAATACCTGATAATGTAGGCTCTGTTACGATCAATACAAGGTCAACACCTGAAATAGCAGCAATAACAGGGCAGCCGATGCCGGGAGGGCCGTCTATGATAATTAGATCCTTGTTATATTTGTCAGCCAGTATCCGGGCATTATTCCTGACAAGGGAAATCAATTTTCCAGTGGCTTCCTCAGCAGTATTAAGCTCTGCATGCGACATAGGTCCGAACCGGGTTTCAGAAAGATAAGCAAAACCGGATTTTCTGTCAACCAGGTGTATTGCATCGGCAGGACACACATATTCACAGACACCGCATCCCTCGCATCTCTCGTCAATTAATTTTAGATCTTCATCAATAGCATCAAACCTGCAATATTCCCTGCATTTTCCGCATTCTGTACATTTTTCCTCATCTTTTGAAGCGATTTTTAATCCTGAAAATTCAACTGTCTCTTTAATCTCAGGTTTGAGGATGAGATGCAGATCCGGAGCGTCCACGTCACAGTCAGCCAGTACGGCATTTTCAGCCAGGGAGGCAAAAGCTGCAGTGATTGTGGTTTTTCCGGTACCACCCTTTCCACTTATAATGGTGAACTGTTTCATGTCTTTACCTTGCTTATTCATAGGAAATGAGCATCAATGTGTTCCCATGATGACTCTGACACCGAATTTGTCCCTGATCGCATCTGCCAGTTCTTCAGCATACGGACATTTGGGTGGATTGGGAATTGGTTTTATCAAACACGTGCACATAAAGATTACTTCAGCACCTCTATTTACCATTTCCTGTACCTGTCTTATTGCATCTCTGCCAGGACATCCTCCACATGTTATCATGCCGATGATGTCGATATCATCACTCTTGAATTCTTCAAATGTCCCGGTCTTGGTCTTTATCACTTTAAAACACGCCGTACCCGGACATGACCTTGCAGCCATTTCACATCTTACCAATCCGATTTTAGTCATTTTATATTCACTTCTTGCATTTTATTTAAAAGCGTGTTGCTATTGTACATTTTCCGATTCTATCTTATCGAACAACTGAACAAACTTCTCCTTCCATTCCGGCATTTCCAGGACAAAGGGTTTACCGTTTGAATAGAGCCTTGCAATATCTTCACTTTGTGGAATCTTCATAAGGATAGGAATATTTTGTTCCATGCAGAATTTTTCAACCCTGTCATCACCGATACCATCCCGGTTTATAACCACTCCAAAGGGAATATTTAAGTGCTTCACTACTTCAACTGCAAGTTTCAGATCATAGAGTCCAAAGGGCGTGGGTTCTGTAACAAGCAGACAAAAATCACTGCCCCTTATGGTTTCAACAGCAGGGCAGGAAGCACCAGGTGATGAATCCAGGATTGCATTTTTTCCTTTTGAGATCCTTTTTTTCAAGGTTTTAATTACCGGAGTCGCCATAGGTTCCCCGATATTTAACACTCCATGATAAAATTCAATTCCACTTGAAGTACCTCCCTCGATTATGCCAATAATACGCTTTTCCTCTGAAATGGCTCCTTTGGGACACACCAATGCACAACCTCCGCAACCATGGCATAACTCTGGGAATAAAAGAACTTTAGAAGGCAGTACACCAATGGCATTGTACTGGCAAAATTTTGAACATTTCCCGCAGAAGTCGCACTTTTCTTCATCGATCACAGGAACTGACAGATATACATCTTCAACCTTTTCCAGATCAATATCCAGGAATAGGTGGGAATCAGGTTCTTCCACATCACAATCCAACAACGCTACATTGTCAATGCTGAGTCCCAGGTTCGTTGCTATCGTAGTTTTACCGGTTCCACCTTTGCCGCTTGCAACTGATATTATTATTTTAATCACCTCAAATCCTTTTGCTAAGTTTTTCTATAGTATACT
The DNA here is from genome assembly GCA_014237145.1 of ANME-2 cluster archaeon. Classification (NCBI taxonomy): domain Archaea; kingdom Methanobacteriati; phylum Methanobacteriota; class Methanomicrobia; order Methanosarcinales; species ANME-2 cluster archaeon. The sequence continues at coordinate 12,623 of JAAXOC010000035.1, read as the reverse complement.
AATTTATAAAATTATGTACTCAAGTCAATCCGACCGAAGTGAGGATTTTCTTGTAAAATTTGCTGGCAAAAGATAAGATATATTTTGATATTCTACACGTACCAGATTTCCATCTGACAGCATAGTATCAATACTCTCTGCTCCGAGAAATCTCCCTTCAATATCTCTTGCCTGTTCTTCCCTTAACGGATGACGGGAGCATATTTCTATAATTGTAGTTCTGAGATCAGGGAAATTATCAAGACCAAATTCACCTGACTCGTAATCAGTAAGGTCCAGTGTTGCATTTAAAATCTCATGTGCCCGGATAATCCTTTCGGGTTCGGGCGGCCTGACTCCAGGTTTTGCAGGCGGCCGGATGGGAACTGAAATGTAGATACGGTCAGGTTTTACCTGCTCAATGGCATCTTTTATTTCCAGCAGGGATCCATCTGAATCATTCACACCCTTAACCAGCATGACCTCAAGCCATATCTTACCCGGATACTCCTTCCTGAAATCAACCTGGCCCTGAAGCATTTCTTCAAATCCAATGCTGCCATGAGGTCTGTTAAGTGTTCTATAAACCCCCTCACTTCCGGCATCAAGTGTGGGAAGCACCACATCGCTGCTTTTCAGGTCCTGCCTTACATCCTCCATAAAGAAGAGAGAACCGTTCGTGATCACAGCCACAGGTATCTGCCATTGTTGTTTGCACGATTTGATCAACCAGCCAAGGTCCTTACATAAAGTAGGTTCACCATCTCCAACAAATGTAATGTAATCGACATTTGCAGGATTCATTACTTTTTCAATGTCAGATAGTATATCTTCTTTAGGATAGAAACTTTCACGCTTCACCTGAAGCTTACCTGTTTGGCCCAATTGACAGTAGATGCAGTTGTATGAACAGGTTTTATGTGGGATGGGGCTCACTCCCAATGAGCGCCCCAGCCTTCTGGAAGGAACAGGACCATAAGCATACATATTATCCCGAACCTCTTTTTAAAATAATATCTCCTTGTTTTGCTCCCAGTTCCTTTGCGATCATCGGACATTTTGCCAGGAGCATAAAGAATATCTTTTTGTTATCAGGAAGAGCTTCGAAGTTCCTCTGTCCTTTACTTATTATCATGTTACTTTTTGTAATAATTTCCGGGAATGTTTTACTTGAATGATCTACCCTGTTTTCATCCACTTCAATATTCATGATCTCTACACCCTCCATTTTGTCAATTCCCACATATACAGCATCCTGCATGGTGGTATCATTGATGAAGGGTGTAACTTTTACACCACAAAAAATTTTCCGGAAATTATATTCACTCATAATTGTCTCAAGCAGTATCTTGTCAAATACAATTTCACCTGCATTGTCTGTTAAATATACAAGATTTTCAGATTCTTCTAGATTATTTACGAATTCTGTAAAGTGGTCTATCCTGAATTTCTTTTCCAGTACACGTGAAATGGTTTTATTAATATCAAAATTTGGTCCCACTCCATAATCTATCACATTTCCTGCGATAGCCAGTCTCACAGCTGTTAAAAGCGGTGTAGCGGATCGGTCCACAATTTTTTTCAATTCCGGATACATTCCCAGTGCAATATCGTTGCATTCCTTTTTTATAGTCTTGTAAGGATCATCTTCCTTGCTTTCTTTTCTTATAATATTGTACATAACATCCGCAATATCAGGTGGATGGGTGTTCCAGTTCATCCTTAATATATTGACCATTACCGATCTCAATATTTTCTCTTGCTCTTTCACATCATCAGTAACCAACCTTACAGAATCAAGTGCCTGTCTCTGGATGCAAAATATACAATCAAGACGGGTCTTCATTGCATTAAACTCCTTATTTTCACTGCATTATAGTCAAAAACCAAACCATTGAGACTATCTTTGCGGACTTCGCGCTCTTTGCGGTGACTAAAATTATACACTGCAAAATACGCAAAGAGCGCAGAGTAAAATAAAGACTCTCTGCGAACCTCTTCGTTCTCTGCGGTTAATCTTTTTTTTGTCATAGTCCATTTATCCAGAATAAATTTTAAAAGTCATCAAATATGTATCCAGTTCAAATCAGAGGGCAAAAATAATAGCCACAGAGAACAAAGAGGATTTTTTCTCTGTGTCCTCTGTGTCCTCTGTGCTCTCTGTGGCAGATAAATATAAACAATGATTTATGCACATTTTATCACCCTACTTTTTGAAAGGGACACCTAAATCTCAATGATCTGTCCTGCTTTACATTCCATATACCGGTCCGGAAATAACTTTTTAATCTCACTTTTATAGCGGGTACAATGACAGGGGATTATCATCGAAATATCTCTCAGACACTCGAAATTATTAAATTTATGAAAGCCTCCTATCACTCCATACGGCTCTCCTAAACCTGCAGCCGCATCAATAAAATTTTCCAGACCCGGATGAGCACAGCCTGTAATTACCACAATACCCTGGTCCATTTTCAACAATAAGGCCTGTTCTTTTATTTTGTCCCCCATTTCGCCAGTAGTATACACATCAGGAGCGACATTTTCCAGTCCTGTTGTTTCTATCACATCTGCCTTTTGTGATATCTCATTCTTCAATTGCCTGGAAAACGAATTTGGGACATATACTTTAACATCCGGGTGCAGTATGTGGGTTAAGCCCCCCATATGATCCCAGTGGTCATGTGAAATGATAATTGTATCGATATCCTCTTTAGTAACCCCAAATCTTTCCATGTTGTAAAGTAGAATATTTCCATCCCAGCCGGTATCGAACATGATCTTTCTTTTTCCTGTTTCGACCAGACAGGAAAAACCCCATCCATTGACAAAACCATCTTCCGATTCGTTGTCATATAGTATTTTCAATCTCATATTCATAGTTCTCTTTAATATTGTGTGAGTAACATCACTATTCAAGATATATTATTAAACATGGAATCGCATTGCCTGAATTAATGGACAGGATTAACTGGATTTACAGGATATGAAAGTAGCTCGCATCATCCTGTAAAAATAAATTGAACAGGGATCTATTTGCCCTTCCGGTCAATACCCATAAAGGGAGGAAAAAACCTCCCAAACTATGGACATTTCACTCGCTAAGAACTTCTCTCACAAACTGTCCTTCACCGACCAGTTCAATGATATTTCCAAGACGCTCTTTTCCAGGCTTTGTTCTGTATTTAACAAATGTGGAGGCAATCTTATTGATCAATGGCGGAATTTCCTCCTTTGTGCAGAATTCCTTCAAAAGGATACCGTTAGTTGGTTTTCTTGCATCATTACCTCCGATAAAGACCGAATAGCCGAGTTTATCTTCCACTGCAGCTTCATGCGGGCATCCCCGCACACACCATCCGCAATTGCCGCACAGGTCTCTGTCGATCACAGCCTTTCCGCCTGAGATCGAAAGCGCATTGAACTTGCACAATTCAATACATCTTCCGCATCCGTTACATTTCTCAGTATCGATCTTTGGCTGCTTTTGCCCCATTATACCTATATCATGACGGTGAGCTCTTACACAGTTGTTGGCACATCCTGCTATAGCGATCTTCATCTTGTGTGGTGTGAGTTTCTGTGCAAACATAGGTGTCAGTTCATTTGCAAAATCCTTAGTTTCAACAAGTCCTTCCGGACAATATGCATTACCCGGACAGGCAGAAACATAACCCATGCCGATCGTCATGAGTCCGTTTCCATATACATCTGCCATTATGTCATCAATATCTTCGTTTTTGACACCCTGGATCTCAATACTCTTACGATTTGTAAGCTCAAGTTTACCATCACCATACTTGTTTGACAGTTCTGCAACCTTTCCAAGATAAGCGTTATCCACGAGACCGGATTGTGTTTTGATCTTCACAAAGTTGGTACCCTTTACCTCAGTTCTTACACCCGGATAGTCACGCACCCAGTAACCTTTGACTGATCTTCCGTCTTCAAGACGCTTCTTAAGTTCCGCTTTGAACCTGCGCATCTTAAGGCCTGCGAACTCTTCTATCAAACTGACATCCACTTCATCAGAGGTTTCAATATAACCTGCCTCTGCGGCCGCATTAAGCAATTCCATGCCTTTGGCATTTCGTGCCATCAATGTTGTCCAGCCTTTAGAAGACCCCATATATCCTGCTGAGATATCGGCAACCTTGGCGACCGCGTCCCTGCATATGCGGCATCCATCTGATACACATCCTGCGAGATCTTTAAGAGAAAATTCAGTGTCACCTTCATCTGTAAACACGATCATCTCATCAAGGTGTATTTCCAGTTTCCTGACTTTGTCCAGGTCAATACCGGCATTTGTCAGGTAAGCAGACAGTTTCTCATTATTAAAGTTCTCCATACAGAACAAACCAATAGTGTATGCGATGTTTGGTATCTTTACCTTTTCTCCGTCTTTCCCAACTTCAATTGGATGAACATTCAATCCGCCAAAGAACTGGGTTCTTCTTGTTCCATAGGTGTGGCATGGAAGTCCTACCATTGCAACGTTTTTGAGAGCGTCAGTTGTTTCCTTAAGTGCAGCCATCACAGGAACTGTGGAATACTTTGCACCTGCAGCATCCAAAAGAGCGTCCTTGCTTGTTATAATGTGTGAACTTGGTTTTGCGATCCCTGCAGTAGTTACTGCCCCATCGATCAATCCGTTGTCAAAGCAGTATGTCAAAAGTGCTGTCACAGCACCACCGTCCTGGCCTTTTTCACGGATTGCGGAATCTGTTGCTCTTGCTGCAACTATCTTTTCGTACTGTCCAATAAGTGATGGAGGTTTTGCCATGAAGTTGAATACGTTCATGGATAAGCGTGATGCATCTGTCATAACCCGCTGACATACATCCTTGCATGCACCTTCTCCGTTTCTGTAGCATTCCTCTTTCAACTTCGGACCGTTCTCATCGAACTCAATTATATCATATGGACACACTGCAGCACACGCACCGCAATATGTACACATGCCTGTATCTACTATCGCATCTTTTAAAAACCATTTAAATTCTTCTGCCATTTCTTTCATCTCCTAAAATTACATATTTTGATATATATTTCTTATCCTGATAATTACTTTACGATTGGACATATTATTTACTTTATGTTACATAAATAATAACTGCAACCAGACTTATTTTGATAAATATATTTCATATTGGTTCAAATAAAAAAATAGATTGGGGATTTTATTCCCCAATCTCTTGAATCCTTTTCTTTATCTCTTTCAATTCATTTTCCAGGTATTCTGCCTCGTTTGTCAGTTCAACAAGCTCTTGTTCTTTTGGAATTGCCTGAACAACTGGTGGTGGGTAACTATAGGCACCGCGCTGCCAACCAGTCAAACCTGTCGCATAGTACAAATTACGGCGACCCCGGCCTCCAGCGCGATAAAAACCCCTGCCTTGAATGGGATTCATATATCCCGGGTCCGGATATCGTGCACAATAACCTGCTGCTCTGCCTGTCCTCGGACCAAAACCTAAAGGTCCTGTTCCATCTCCTCCTGGCATTTATTTCACCTCCCTTTCAAGTGTTTCGATTCGCTTTTTGATCTTATTCATGCCTGTGCTCACGGCAGGCATTCTCATCAGTAGCTTCACTTAACAGTCCCTTCTGCCATGCAGTTATTGCATCCTGGACTGTTCCTGAAGCACCTACAAATACATCGATCCCATATTCTTCAAACATATTTACTGCCCTTGGTCCAAGTCCGGAACAGAGCATAATATGGGTACCTGTTGGTGCTATATACTCAGGGGGAACCCCGGTACCTCCCATATGTTCACTTATATTCGGAATCACTTCAATTGCATTTGTTTCAATATCAACTATAGTATAAGTGGGTGCCCTGCCAAAATGCTGGGCCACCATATCATCTAAACCGCCATCTTCCATTGTTGGTACGCATACTTTCATTATTTATTCTCCTTAATACTAAATTACATTCCTACCATATTAGTTCCGCATTTCGGACATGCCTGATTGGCACACGGCTGTCCGGGCTGGTGTGGGCTGGTGTATCCGCAACCTGGACATTTGCACTCCTTCGGAGGCCCCATGTGCTGCCGTCCTCCACCTCTGCCCATACCGCTTCCTCTTCCGCTGCCCGTACCACTACCACTACCTCTTCCCTGACCTGCTGGCATTTATTTACCTCCTATTTTTTCATATCTTCAAGTTTTTTCTTAATTTGGGTCAATTGTAACTTGGATTGTTCCAGTTCATCTTCCAGCATTGAGATTTTCTGTTCTTTTGTCATTGATGCCTGGCCCGGTACTTCCTGTCCGGAACCTGCACCAGACATTCCGGCATGAGAACTAACTGTCGCACCCGCCGCTGACTGTAAACTACCGCTTTTATACAGTTCTAATGCATGTCTGACAGTTCCACTGGCACCTGCCATTGTTTCAATCCCGGCGGCTGAGAGTACCTCAAAAGCATTAGGTCCCACATTCCCGGTTATCACTGCATTGATCCCAACATTAACAATGGTTTGCGCAGCCTGTATCCCGGCCCCGCCGGAAGCCATTGCACTCTCATTTAGCATAGCTTCAAAATCCATTGTATCCGGGTCCACGATCAAGAAATACTGGCATCTTCCAAATCGGGGGTCCATCTGGCTGTCTAAATTATCTCCTGTTGATGTAATAGCTATTTTCATACTTACTCCTATTATTTATTTGTTTATTCACAGTCAATTTTTATATCTATTAAATGCCAACATCTGAAATATTCTGGCATCCACATTCTTGATTTCAATTTACAAAGTCCTCTATTTTTGCAACAATCTCCTTGAAAGAATCAGTTGATTCGGATTTATCACCAGATGCAACAAACGGGGTCCCATTATCACAGTCCTCAACAATTTTTTGATCTATAGGAATTCTACCCAAGAACGGTACACTTAACTCACTGGCTGCATTTTCTCCACCGCCAACTTTAAAGAGGTCTATAGATTCACCGCAATGAGGACAGGTGAAACCACTCATATTTTCAATGATTCCTATTATTGGTACTTTGAGTGTCTTTGCAAAGTTTACAGCCTTTTTTGAATCAAGAAGAGCAATATCCTGGGGCGTGGTGATTATCACAGTCCCATTGATATCCGGAATTAACTGGGCAATACTTAACGGTTCATCACCTGTACCTGGCGGCAGGTCAATAATCAGGTAATCCAGATTGCCCCAATGAACTTCTTCCAGGAACTGCCTGATCGCTCCCATCTTTACAGGCCCTCTCCATATTACTGGTGTATCTGTGTCAGTTAGAAATAATCCCATTGACATAACCTTTAAGTGTGGAGTAACCTCGACTGGAAAAATACCTTCAGTGTCTCCTTTAACCTCTCCAGTTTCAATATTCAACATTTTAAGAGTACTGGGGCCGTGTAGATCAGCATCTAATAAGCCAACATCTGCACCTCGATTTGAGAGGTCGTATGCCAAATTTACAGCTACCGTGCTTTTTCCAACACCGCCTTTTCCACTCATTACCATAATTTTGTGCTTGATCTTCTGGAGTTTTTCAGTTATCTTATGGTTGTCATCGATTGGTTTTTTATTTTTTACTTGATCCATATTTTTCACACTCGATATCGGTTATGAGGGTTATTAGATTTTATCCCGAATATATTCGGCATCCAACTACGATAATAGTATTGCAGTACCGATTTACTTTTCATTTTAAATTACACTTTTTTCTTTTACCAGTTCTATCAAAATATTCAAAATGTTTTAACCATATAGGTTCACATGGTGCTTTCTGTATAAATTCTATGAATTTACTCAACTGCTTTATTGTTTTACCAGCCACATGATGCTCGATCTGGCAGGCATCAACCTCAGCAGTTTCATTATCAATACCAATGATCTCAAAGAATTCTACTAATGTCTTATGACTTTGCATCAATTCCTGTGCCATTTTCATTCCTGATGGGGTGAGCTTTGCGCCTCGATACGGTTCATAAATCACAAGTTCCATATCATGTAGCTTTTGTAACATCTCGGTAACACTTGGAGGTTTGATATTGAGTATTGATGCAATATCAGTTGTATGAGCACGTCCTGATCTCATCTCAAGTGTATAGATGACCTCAACATATTCTTCAAATGTTTTAAAGGCCAATTACCCGATCCTCCATTGAACTTTGTTCTGGCATAACATTTTTCATGGTTTAGAACCCCAGTAATATCAACCGCATAATTCCGCCTACTATCAAAGCAGCAGCTATCATCAGTAAAACTGACTTTGCCATATCCCGTATACCCAGTTCACGCACGAGTACTGCAAATGTGGCAACGCACGGAAAATAAATTGTAAGGACAGTTGCTGCGATCACCAGCTGGAATGGATTCATTCCAAGCGGCAGCAGCATACCAATGGCCATATCCTTTCTTAAAAAGCCAATAAGCAAAGCTGCTGCAGCTTCCTTTGGCAGACCCCATATGCCGCTTATTACAGGTGAAAAAAACGTACCCAGGGTTTCAATAATGCCTACAGCATATAATATATTGATAAATAGAACTCCAAGGAAAACGAAGGGTATTGCTTCTGTAAGGAAAATCCTTACACGCATCCATGTCTTTTTTAGCAGGGCTTTACCATAGGGTCTGCGGTAAGGTGGGATCTCAAGAAATAGTTCAGGACTCTCACCTGCTATATATCTGTTTAAAAGTAAGCCGCTTGATACATAAGTTGCAATGAGGGCAATAAAGACCATCAGTACATATTCAATCCCATAACTGCCTAAAATGCCGAATATCATTGCTATCTGTGCCATGCACGGAATAGAAATTGCCATCAATGTGGCCGATATGAACCGCTGTTTTCTCGTTTCAAGTATCCTGGTGGATAAAGCACCGGGCACGTTGCACCCCAAACCCAGGAATACAGATACGATCCCGCAACCGTGAAGTCCGAATTTGTGGAATATAGTGTCTGCAAGTACAGATAAGCGAGGTAAGTAGCCCGTATCCTCAAGAATTGATAAGCCGAAATAGAATGCCAGGATATACGGAAGTACCATCCCGAAAGGCACAAAAATGCCGGTGGTCAGAAGTCCCATTGACTGTACGTAGTCGATATTCCCTTCGATCAACCTCCCGATAATTATGTCATGGAATATACCGGGACCGATGGCACTGCTTATTTCCATCGCAACTGGCGTGTACAGGTCAAATAACGGCTCAAGTACATAGCCAATGAGACCCTCGCCAATAAACCTGATAAAGGAAAATGTCAGAAGGATCACACCCAGTCCAATCGGAAGTCCGGTTGTTGGTTTTACTGTAGCATCCGATATTTTTTCCCAGATCGTATGGTGCCTGTGCTCAATCCTTTGTACTTTTTTGATTATCTCTCCAATATGTATCCATTTTTCAGCATCACTTTGTGATACGTCTGTGGGAATATGTGTCTCCTTCAGGCGTGATAGCAGTTTTTTTATGCCTTCACCAGTTAATGCAACAATGGGCACAACAGGCACGCCCAATAGTTTTTCAAGTTCATCCGGATTTATAGTTATTCCATTATGTTTTGCTTCATCCCACATGTTAAGAGCAACTACGACCGGAGTATTGCCCTGTAATAATTCAAGTGTAAGGAATAGGTTTCTTTCCAGATTTGTGGAGTCAATAACATTTATTATTAGATCCCCTTCATCCAACATCTTGACTGCAACTTCTTCTGCTGCGTTTATCGGCTCCAGGGAGTATGTGCCGGGAACGTCAATAAGTTCTTCTTTGCTGCCCTCTATTCGCATTAATCCCTTTGTGAATTCGATAGTACTTCCGGGATAATTGGAAGCTATCACATTTGCTCCTGTTAATCGGGAAAAAACCACACTTTTTCCGACGTTGGGATTTCCCATTAGCAGGATTTTCTTTACTTTTTGTATATCCATTACCCCACCGCTACTATGATCCTTGAGGCCATTCCCCTGCCAATTGCGGTATTTCTTTTATCTATACTGATGACAATAGGTCCACCAACGGGCTGTCTTGCTATTACCTCAACAATCTTCCCTTCAAGTATTCCTCTTGATCGTACATTTTTCTGGAAGCCGAATCCACCTTCGAGTCTTAATATCCTTGCTTTCTGTTTCGGCTGTAAATTTGTGAGTGTTAGTTCCAAACATATCATCTCTATGTTGTATCTTTAGGTAGTCCTAAATATAATACACTACCATTAAGCTTTTGCCGGATATATCCGGGATTGAATAAAATAAAATTATTCCGTCTTTAAAATCCAATCCCTGTATATCAATTGAGACGAATTATCGAAAGATATTTTAGGTATTCAAAACGATTCAAGACTATTGCGAGAATAGATATTATGCTACTTGGCATATATAATCAGGAACTATAGATAATAGCCATATACCAAACCCCAACTAAAAATCGAGGTGTAGATCAATGCCCGTAATCACAATAGACGGACCCCATATGTCAAAAGAACAAAAGAAAGACCTGGTAGAATCTTTCACCCGCGAAGCTGCCAGGGTCACAGGCATCCCCACCCAGGCCTTCATCATCCTCATCAACGAGAACAAACCTGACAATGTGGGCGTGGGCGGTGAACTGCTGTCCGGGCGGATGGCAAAAAAGCAGTAAAATAAATTTGGAAAACCTTTTTATTATTACGATCAATAGAGTGCAATAAGAACATTTGTGAGGATATCCAAATGGCAAACCAGGATAATAAATTGGTATGGAAAGAAGAAGGTTGTGCCGGGTGTGGCACATGTGAGAGGAGCTGTCCCCATGAACCCAGGGCCATTGCCGTAAACGAAGGCAGGGTTGTGATAGACTACGACCTGTGCGATGCCTGCGGTGTTTGCGTCAAGGAATGCCCGGTCAAAGCACTGAGCTTTGAAGTACTGGCATAAAGGCAGATACAGGGGCATAATGCTCGGCCATCCATTCATGGAAATCAACATCCTATATTCTTGCAGTGTGCTCCCTTTATTATTCCGTCTACTCATTCATCTTTTTCTCTAAATTCTCTAATCGTTCACTAATGATATCGTTTTCGTCATCGCACTGTTCAAGACCCCACAAATAAATTTCCTTTGCCTTTTTGTAATTCGGGAAATCTTTATCAATAAATTTAGTCCAATTGTACATATCACCCCATCCAACATATCCCCAAATGCTATCAGGATATTTATTTATCAAATCTTCAAATAGTTTATCTGCGGTTTCGAAATCTCTTAATTCGACATACGACTCCGCTTCTGCCCGGAGCGTACTTAGTATGATTGAATCATCTGTTTCAGGAAATGATCGACAGAATTCATTGCAATATTCGATCCTTTTTTTGAAATATGTTTTATCTTCCAATCCTGCATTAAATAACTCCATCTTAAAATCCTGAGACCAGTTATAAATAGACTGTGTCAATGGCTCGGGCATAAATTGGTCGGCTTCTTCAACGGAGTCAACGTAAGTAGGAACAATAGCCAATATAGTCTTCCATGTCTTCCACCATTTTTCCATACACTCATTTAATTTATTACTCTTTAGAGCATCATAGCCTTCTTGCATCTCATCGTCGATCATTTCAATATTGACCTGATCAGGTAAAATCCGTTTCCACAACTCGTATATTGCCAGCAAAATGAAGTCCTCATCCCAACCCTCGGCATGATAATCTTGTGTGAAATAATAATCTTTTCCCAATTGTATCGAAGATATGTAATTTCCAGCTTGCCTTTCAAAGTCATCAACTGAAAATTTGACATTCAGTGAATGCAATTTATCTATAATTTCTTCCGTACTCATTTTTCTGATCTTTTTAAAATCCCATGAATGTAACATGGATTCTTTTACTTTTTCCTTGTCAATTGGATAACCTTGTTTTTTCAATACATCCTCGAACTTTTTAGGATTATCCTTGAATTCTTGACCAAATCTCATAAGAGTAAGACGACTGATGAAAGGTCTCACTCTGGATGAGCTTCGATGGACTGTTTTATCTTTTTTCAAACAACAGTTTTTGTATTTTTTCCCAGAACCGCAAGGACAGGGATCGTTTCTCTTGATTTTTCTATACATATTAATTCACCGCTCAAACTTATCTAATATCAACTCAATCGGATTAGTTCCTTTCAGGCTACACACCTGCATTTGATAGACTTCAAAACGGCCATCATTTTCCATCTGTATACCAATCTCCCGGTATGTAAAATTTGGAATAATATTCAAATCCTGGACCACTTTGTCGACTACATCTCCCAGCATACCTACCTTTTCTATTTTCAAAATCTGATGTATCATTTCAATGCATGAGTTGATCATTTCTATTTTGGTCATATCGGGTCTAATTCAATTGAGGTTATGTATGGGAACCGAGTCAAGAGATTTTACAAAATTTTTTATATTCTTTCCGCCATCCAGTATCTGGTAGTTTTTTTGATAGCAACAATGTTTGAATTTCTTTCCCGAACCACATGGACATGGTTCATTTATACTGATTTCTTGAGACATTTTTATTCTATCTCCATCATTTCTTCTAGATAATTAAGTGGTAAGGACACACTGCTTTTTATATTTTCCGCGTTTGGTAATTGAAACGTAACGTAAAGTGAAGATTCCCGTTGAAAATTGACCCCTTTTTCCCACCAATTTTGACCCCCCCCTTACATG
>JAAXOC010000034.1 GCA_014237145.1 ANME-2 cluster archaeon | reverse complement strand
CATCAGGGAGCCATCGATAGTATGTCCACATCTTTTCAAATATTTGTGAGTTGGGATAGAGGGGGCTATCTCATGTGGACATATTGTTCGGAGATACTGCCTAAGGGATTGAGGAAAAATAAGGCGATAAATCTTAGAGAAGAAAACGCAGATGAACGCAGATTTATTGTTAGAATGTATGAATAAACTTGGAAAAGTTATTTTTTCGGCAAAGCATAAGTTATTTATTTACAGATCGAATTATTCTTTTAGTTTTCTTTGGGAGATAACGGACTGATCTCAAATTTGCCTCTATGGGGCCTTCCCATCCCTTGAATTTATCAGTGTCCTCATCAATAAGCTTAAGGAGATCATCCTCATCTTTTGCTTCGTATTTCTTAGGTTTCATAATAATTACTTTGCTTTGTTATCATATATCTCTTTGTATTCGGGAGCTATCCTTGCACTGAATACCTTAAGTCTGTCATTTCCTAATGATACTGCGATAACCATTATAAGTCTACCAAACACTTCACCAATAACCTGATAGCGTAACTCTTTGTTGAAATAGATCTTTCTTTTATAAATCTTTCCTTTAAAAATTTGTTCAATTTCATAATCTTTGATCCCATGTTTGAAAGCATGCTTGTCAAATTCTAAGTCCAAGTTCTTCCAATTAACCATGATTCAAGTGCCTTGACGTTTTGGATATTTAAATGTTATACATGATCAGACAGGTAGACCTGAAAATCCGGAATCTACCTGACCATAATCGGTTTTTGCAGCAGTCAGGCTATATCCAAAGTAACCGTTCCGCCGTCCAATACATCCTGTTCCGCAACGTCCACGGTCTTTGATACATCCACTGCCGTGATGGTATATGGCCCGGTGGGCCTGGTATCAAAGTTGGTCTCATCCGGTATGGGGCCCAGTGTGGAATACGGCACCACAAAGCTATATGTACCGTTCTCTACAGTTGCAGTTTGCCTATATGTGAACAACCGACCCTGGTTTGTCATGATACTATTGGAGATCTTAACTGTGGCGCCATCGGGTGCTTTTCCGCTAATGGTCGCACCGTTCACGAACTCGAAGATCTTAACATAACCGGTATCCTCCACCTGGAGATTGCCGTTATATAACATATTATATAGTGCCTTGCATCTCTTTTCCTCATTACCGCCGCGGACATAGGGGTTGGCCTGGGATTCATGCACCAACCTGTAATGCTTTAGCGCGTCCCCGTCAAAGATGTGCAGCCGTCCTTCCATGCTGGTGTACCAGTATTGCTTGAAAATTGGTTGTTCCTGTCCGGATATCACGGCCCACGTCCGGTAGTCGGTCCAGTCGTGCCCGTCCCAGATGCCCATGACATCCAGAATGGCATAGGCCATGTAGGCATTACTGATAATGTAACGGGAGCCGGATTTGTTGTTTACCCCCAGGTTCCACAGCACTTCACCGGCAGCTTCCTCGGACTGGGCTGTGAAGAATGTGGATGCGCCCGGGGCATGGTTGGTGCCTCCGCCGATGCCTGCCTGGAAGGGGTTGGCGTTGGGGATGCGGTGGCCGAAGTATGTAATTACGTGGCCGTAGTCCCACCAGGACATGACGCCGTATGCGGTGTCAGGGTACTGGAATGTCTCACCTGCAGGTGGGCGGTCGTATATGGCATCGAAATCCAGGCCCGGGTCGGGGGTGTTGTATCGCATCCAGGTGAGGGATTCATGCCACAGGTAGTAGTCTGAACCGATGGTGCCGTCGGCTGTTGAGCGGGATGCGATAGTAAAGTTGGGCAGGAATACCACCATGATCACGATAGCGACTACGAGGGCGGTGAGCAGGTGGCGGGGCAGGTCTGAGGTGAAGAATTCCTGGAGGGAGCGAGGGGTTGAGACCAGGGTTCTGAATCTACTTGAAATGTCCTTCAGACCTGCGATGTCGAGAATTCCTATACCGATGAAGGCTGAAAGTATGGCCACGTTGACTGAATAGTAGTAGAACCAGCGATTTTGGGCTGTTGTGAGGGCGAACATGGTGATGCACCATATGAGGAACATGGCTTTCTCTGGTTCCCATTTGCGGAAGATGAGGAGGGCTCCTATGGCTACCATGGCGAGCAGGGCGATGTAATAGGTTGAAACGAACTCAAATATGCCGGGGTAGCTGCCGCCGAAGTTGTTGGGGTAGCTGGCATAGCCGAAGATCATCTGGTGGGTGGGGGGTGAGGCTTCGGCGATGGTGAGGCCGCCGCCTGTGTGTGGCTGGAAGATGGAAAAGAATCTTTGAAAACTTGAGAATATCCCCGGGACGAAGAGTTTTGCTATGACCAGGCCAATGGCGTATATGCCTGCTATGGTGAGGGGGTAGTAGATTTTATCGATGTTCTTTTCTCTTATTTTAAAGGATAATAAGCCTAAGAATAGGAAGAATACGGCGCTGCCCAGGGTGATTAGGATGTGGAGGTAGGAGTAACGGCCAGCAGAAAATCTATTCAATGGGTCTACAAAGAATACCACCAGGGGGAAAGCAGATAAGAATGTAATAAAGCTCACCAGAAACAGTCCTTCAACAGACCTTCCGCGCATGTGGTCTATGATGTACTGAAGAACAATGAATATGGCAACAATGCCGCCGAAGAATACACCACTGGACCATTGGAGCATATATAATCCAAAGGTAATTCCGGCAAAGATGGAAATGATAACATGAGGCTTTAATTTATTCCAGTTCTTATTCTGGATGTCATTCAGTGAAATGTCTTTACCTTTGACTGATTTGACAGCCATAATGAAGAACATGAGGAATAAAGCACTGAAGAACACCTCGCCTGCATGGTGATCTGAGAAACCCATTATGGAACGGGATAATATTTGTCCTGGCATCACTGCAACCATGAAAGCAGCTAACAGCCCGACACGCTTGTCAAATACGTCCCTGCCAATGAAGTAAATTGGGAATACTATTAGTGCGCCAATTATCCCTGGGAAATATGCACCCACAGTTCGTGTCAGTTCGAGAGTTGGGGAACCCGCTCCCAGAATTAATGAGGTGATTGCTATCATATATGTCCAGAGGGGGCCGAAATGCAGGGTTTGACCGGTTGGGTACAGTGTGAATACTTCATACCATATTCTATGCGGAAAATTATGAAGTAGATTTTCCACGAGGCGCATGTGGAATACAGCATCATCGGCAGCGAATCCAACTATACCACCTCTGAATACGGCATCATATGGCAGTACAGTGCGAATGTAAAGGCTAATACCGAAAATAAATAAAATTAATGGCGTATAAATTGAAATTTTATTGTACAAAAAATTAATAATATAGCTTCCCCTTAAATTTGAATCAGGCACATCGTTTATTTTGTCAGTCAATTTATATTCCTCATATGAGTCAAAGAAAATATAATTATAATGACACCATACTATAATAGAAATGTAAATAAATGTTTTGAATGAATATTTGAAAGATTTAAATATAAACTAATGGAGTTGCCGTGAAAAAATGTTTAGAATCTACAGTATTGCAGGATTTAAAGATGAACAAATATTAACACAAATATGTTCTGTCATGCGCCACCACAGCCCAAACAGCGGTGGCTCTTTTCTGGATACTGGAATTGGTTGTGGTCATCAGCAGCTAAGTATTATCGACAGTAAGTGCGGGCACAAGCCAATGTACAACGAAGATGGACATTTACAGATTGTTTGCCGCAGCGATGCGACCATCTTGGACTGCGCTAAGGTCTGGAATTGAAGAGAAACATGTTTTGTGAAGTATCATAATCTAGAAGTTATCACGTATCATTATGAAAAATACGGTGTTAATCTTTTTGAGCAACTTCACAGCATGTTCGTGTTCACGTGAAGTGATTAAAAAAGCAGGTTTCTTTATAGATTCAGTGCCATATTAACGTAAACCTTTACTGAAAAATAAGCGGTGAATAACAAACATAAATAGAGATGAAATGGAGATACTTATGAAAATATGTATGTTAACCACAGTTCATCAACCATTTGACACAAGAATATTCCATAAAGAATCAAAATCTCTTCTAAAAGCAGGACATGCAGTAACGTTGATCGCACCATCAGATATTGCAAGTAAGAACAATGTGGATGGAATACATGTAATTACTGTTAAAAAACCAGATTCGAAAATACTGCATCCAATTACTATGCTGCGGGTTTTTATTGCAGGATTACGTCAGGATTGTGATGTTTATCATTGTCATGAACCTGGATCGTTGTTTGTTTGTGCATTGCTTAAATTGTTAAAAAGGAATAAATTGGTATATGATGTACATGAACATTATCCGGGCCTGATTGCAGAGAATTCATTATTTCCAAAATTTGCATATAAACCAATTTTCAACATTGTTAATCTATGTGAAAAATTACTATCTTCATATTCAGATTACATTATCACTGTAGATAAAGTTCTAGCATCAAAATTTAAGGATCTTAATGGCAAGATATGTGAAATAAACAATTATCCAAAACTTGATATTTTCACAAATACTAAAACAGATGAATCGAATCTGGATGGTAGTGTAATCTATGTAGGTGGGCTCACAAAAATAAGGGGCACATTAGAGACAATATTAGCATTTAAAGAAGTATTAAATAAGATTCCAGATTCAAAACTTATATTTGTAGGCGGTTTTATTAGTTCAGATTATGAAAAAATGATATTTGATTACTGCCATGAACATAATTTGGAGAATAATGTTATTTTTGTAGGGCAAGTGGCACACGATAACGTTATTGATCATATAAAAAATGCATCACTGTCTGTGGCATTATTGCAGCCAAACCCGAGATATGAATTGGCAATCCCTGTAAAACTTTTTGAATACATGGGTTCGAGTAAGCCTGTGGTAATGAGTAATTTCGAATTCAATACGAAGTTAATAAACGAAGTGAAATGTGGATTTGCTGTTGATCCTACTGATATTCAAGCAATATCAGATGCAATCCTCTCCCTTCTGGAACACCCGGAAGAAGCAAAACAAATGGGTGAGAACGGCCGTCGGGCAGTTGAAGAAACATACAACTGGGAGAATATGGAAAAACGTTTATTCAGAGTGTATGAGGAACTAGCATGAAAATCACGTCACCCATGAGTACAATGACTTGCGGTTTTATCGTTTCAACATGCAGAAGCAGCATCCAGAAGGAAGCCTATATGCTGGGCGTGCCGTGTGTGACAATGCGGGAGAACACCGAGTGGGTGGAGACTGTGGAGGATGGATGGAATGTGCTGGTGGGTGCGGATTATGGTCTGATTGTAGATGCAATTGAAGGGTTTGAGGGTGCTGATGGGAGGAGTGATGCGTTTGGTATGTGGAATGCGAGTGAGAGGGTGTGTGAGGTGTTGAGGTCATTCCTTTCCTAAATCAATTAAATTATTTGAATTATTTGACAATATTGCCACTGAATCCATAAATAATTAAACCGAGTGTGACAATTTGAGTGAAACGAAACGATTTGCATTTGATGTAGGCATAACGTTCATAGCATCGTCAATCAACATGCTGATCGCCTTTTTGATAATTGTGGTTCTGGGGAGATATATCGGTGCTGATGACCTTGGTTTGTACCGGATGACCTCAACTATCTACGGAATTGCA
>JAAXOC010000033.1 GCA_014237145.1 ANME-2 cluster archaeon | reverse complement strand
GATTACTTCCTTTGTATCATCAGGTACTGGCGTTGGACGTGTTGCACCTCGATGACCTTTTGGCTCACCTCGTTGTTTGGGAGTGGGATTGACGGTTGATTTCTCCTCGGTCTTTTTCAATGTAGTGATAGATGGTGGAGTATGTGGGTTTTCGTAAAAATGTAACTTATTTTTGAGTTCATCGATTTCTTGCTTAAGTTCATGAATCTTTTCGAGAGCCCCGTCTCTTTCAGCGGTTATTTCAATGATGCTTTCTTCGAGTGCCTTGATGTAATCAGCAGTATTCAGTCTTCACACACCACCACATAAACTGTTTTGTTAAGATATTCTTTTGGACAATCAATCTTTGCTCCTGTGCCAAATTTGGTGACAGTTTTTTGAAAGAAACCTATTACTCCATCTGTTAGGAGAAGATTGCCGGTATTTATTTCAATGCGTTTCATTACAATTGTAATATATATTAATATATATCAAGCTTTCGGTCGGGATGGACAAAACAGTATGAGGTGATGAAAAAAATTCAAGATTTAAGGAGAATGAACACTAATTTAAATTGAGCAGCTAAACAAATACGATTTTTTTATATCAGCAATTTTTCCATGCTGTATCACTTGATAGCATATAATTCCATCAAAATACTCATCCTCATATGGAAGTTTAGTCATATCACATAATCTAAATTCATTATAAACTAAAATTTCTTTAATAATACTTAAAGCATCTTCAGAATTATCACAACCATATACTTCAAAATTTTCTTTCACTAAAAGTGTTGTATGCCTTCCAGTGCCACAGCCTAAATCAAGAATTTTTTTTGAGCCAACACGATTAAAAAATTTTATAGCGTTTATTACTTTTTCAGATGGTTCTTTTTGTACTATTCCCTTTTCTTTATACAAGGTATTCCAATCTTTCATAATATAATTAAAATAAACTTTATTTTTTATAAATACTTCCATCGGCGACCTCATAAATTCCTTTACTTGATTGCACTCCGTGCTTTATGAAATGAAAACTCTAAGTTACAAACCTCAGACCAGAGGACCGGAAGCATCAGGGAGGATGCTCATTGTTTGCTATTTATTTCAATTTCAACGGAGTCCACATCTTCTCCAAGCACACGAAAGCAATTTAAGACCAAACAAAAGCATTAATAGACAAAAAATAATGATAAAACCAAATATATAAAGCCGAAATTGAGTGGAGTATCTCTCATGCCAGAAAATTACTCAAATATATTCATCAAAGACATCATGACACAGGATGTTATAGCAGTAAAAGAGGACGATCCAGTCGAGCATATATTCGAATTATTCAATAAATACCATTTCAACACATATCCTGTCATAGACAATGAAGGAAAACTCAAAGGCATCATCGACCAGGATATTATGCTGGAAATCATAATGTTCCACTGCATACCCTGCACAAAGCACACCCATATGGCAGCAGTAAGATCACTTGGCGAAAGTGCCATAGAAATAATGATACCTCACCCGGTAACCATTTCTCCTAATGAAAAACTGCAAGATGCCGCTGATATGATGTTAAAACACCATATCAACAGGGTTTGTGTAGTAGAAAACGATAAACTGGTAGGCATCATTTCAAAAAAGAGCATAATATCCGAGTTATACAAGAGAAAAGAGGTTGAATGGTGGAGCATATTCTCCTGCTGCTGCTAATCCTGTTCCTGGCAAAAGTCTTTGGAGAGATTATTGAACGCGCAGGATTTCCCAGTATACTCGGAGAAATATTTGCTGGAGTGTTCCTTGGTCTACTGTGGTTTGAACCAGGTGGTGAAGTGCTTTCATTCCTGGCTGAGCTGGGTGCCATCTTCATGTTATTCACTGCCGGGTACATGGAAGTAAATATTAATGAACTGCGAAAGGCATCCAGGGTAGCACTCACTCCAACCATGTTTAGTATGACCATACCTTTCCTGCTTGGATATTTACTTGGCCAGGCATTTGGTTTTGGGTTTTTGGCGAGCCTTTTTATGGGTGTGGCATTCAGTCTCACAAGTATTGGGGTAGTGGTCAAGACACTCATAGACCTGAAATATCTTTCGAGTAGACCGGGCTCGGTAATGCTCACATCTGCCATTTTTGATGATATTATCGGGATATTCATACTTGCAATATTGGTCACAATAGCCACCATAAATCAACTGCCTTCTGGCATGCAATTATTGTTGATCGTGGGCAAGCTGGCAGGCTTCATGGTCATCATTACTTTTATGGGTCTCAAGGTTTATCCCTGGCTCTTCAACTTAGTCCACAGGATGCATGTGAAGGAAGGGATCTTTGCATTCGTTGTCATGGTAGCACTTTTCTCAGCATACCTTGCCGAAGTTTTTGGCTTGCATGCGGTCATCGGGGCGTTCATTGGCGGGGCACTGCTCTCGAATATTCCCTTTGCAAAGATCGAGAGTGTGCAGAATAAAGTGAGCGGACTGGCTTATGGGATATTTGTCCCCATCTTCTTCGCATTTATCGGGTTGTCGATGGATTTGGGTGGGGTGCAGACGGCTGGTTTATTCACAGGCCTGGTAATTGTGCTGGCACTGGCGGGTAAACTTATCGGGGGTTTCATTGGATCAAAACTTATAGGGTTCGAGTTTCATGACAGCCTGATATTCGGTATTGGCATGATGCCAAGGGCCGGTGTGGAACTGGTGGTGATATCGGTTGGAAAGGAAATGGGGATTATTACCGATGAGGTGTTTTCGGCTATCGTCCTGATGGTCGTGGTATCGATCATTGTTTCTCCTATATTGCTAAAATTTGTTATTCAGATCAATGAGGGTAAAAAACCGCAACTACCAACAATAAAAGATTGATTTATTGAGTTTAGTGACTTTTCATGTGTCATCGGTTAAGAGTAATATTGTGATAGAACACGGATTGGACTGATGACACGGATGCGCGCGGATACGAAAGTCAAACGTTGCGCTGGGACACCCAACCGCAGCAGAGCTGCGGGGTATAACGACTAATATAAATCTGCAGCTCCAAGCCCTCCATACCTGCTTCCGATTGCCATGGCCTCTTTATGTATCTCTTCATGCTCATAGATCACCTGCCATGGGGACACAATAATCGTATCAAGAACATCATGAGCCGCATCAATACCTTCAATCTTCGCAACCCAAACCAGGTGTTCGGTCAAGATTATTCTTGGAATTATGAGTGGCACTCCATTTTACACATCTAAGAAACACTGTTTTATAGTCAGTATGGTGTTGTGTCTGGAGACTTTCTGAATGGACGGATCATTGATATTTCACCATACCTGGTATATATTTGTATCAAAGGCGTACTTCATTCTTACACCGGCATATCATTCTTACCTGCCTGATCCATTTTTTACTCAAAGATCAATGCATGTTTAAGGGTACCTGCAACCACTTCTTTATGTTGTAGGTCAAACACGCTTCTCTTTTGTTTTGATATGACCAATGTCTCATCTTTCATTCTAATGATTAATTTATCGTGAGGGTGGATGCAGCGAGAATCCAGTCCGTCAGTGCAGACTCATAAAAACAACAGTTCAATTCGAAATTTCACTTCAATCCAACAGCACCAAAATCATCAAAGATTATATTCCTCAAGAATATCTTCCTGACCCTTTATTACGGTATTATCCTTATCTTCGATATCCCTTAGAACATTCACCATCTCATTTTTCGGGATAAGACCATTTTCCGCAATAAAAATAAGCACATCTTTCAGATTCAACACCTTAATCCCCTTAGCATCACAGAACTTGACAACAATCGAATCATTGGTAAGGAATACGGCATTTCTATTTTTACAGATGCTTATACCTTCAGCCTCACCAGAATGTATCCTCTTGACCAGTGAATACTTTTAAAAATCTATCAATTCGCTGTTGTTCAAAGTGATAGTGGTAATACTGTCAAATATCTCATCAGGGAAAGAAAAACCCATTTCTTTTGCCCGCATAAGTTCGATATAAACGGAATTCGTGATATAAACTCCAGATGGAAATGTCTCTTTCAATAGATCAATTCTGCCAATCTTTGCGAAAATACTGGCAATATCACAGTCAAGGATGAACATTCAAGCACCCAGAGCATCCTTTATACGCTGTTTACTCTCTTCCTTTGTCCCACCGATTTTTATCTTTATATTTCGCGAAGACAGGATATCTTTAAACTCTTCCATTCCAAGCCCGGCTGTTTCAGCCGCTTTCCATAAACTGACCTTATTATTTTTATAGAGGTTTATTGCTATCTCAATCTTAAGACCAGGCTTAAGTTCAAGCAGTGCCCGAACAGCATCTGTGATGACCGCTTCCTTTGAGCTGTATATTTTCTGCCTGACAAGGGCATTTATTCCTTCATCAATAACTTCCATGTCCTTTGCCTCTTTTATTTCCTTGGTTTATAAATATAAATAATTGACCATTCTGAGCACTTTGATAATTCTTAATATACGTTTGCTTGTTTATATTACTATTTCCGCCCGCCCACCACATACACCACAGCCCCCACCGCCATCAATCCCCAGTAACTTATGGCCCGGTCCAGTATGGCAATACCTGCCGAAATCCCTGTATGCACTCCTAGAAGCATGAACACGCCCACGATTGTGAATTCCACCGCCAAAAGGCCACCGGGTGTGATGGGAAGTGCAGATACCAGAGACGCAGATAGCGCAATATCTCATTTACTTCCCACATACAATTATATACTTTCAAGTAAACTACTTAAAAGTATATGAATTTTATCGGCAGAATAAAAGAACTGGACATCCTTACAGAACGCTTCAATAGCAACAAAGCCGAATTCTTATTGATCTACGGCAGAAGACGTATCGGCAAGACCGAACTGGTAAATAAATTCATATCAGCAGACCATCCCGGCATTATCCTGATCGGCAGGGAAGAATCAAAGAAACTCCAGCTTGACCGATACTCAAGGCTGCTTGCAGAATATTTCAACGACGACCTGCTAAGAAAACAGGGTCTTAAGGACTGGGATGCTTTCTTTGAATATATCTACCAGCAGGCCAAAAAGCAGCGGTTCATACTGGCACTTGATGAGTTCCCATATCTGGTAAAGGACGACAAGGCGCTGCCTTCCATATTGCAGGATTATTGGGATACCAGACTCAAGGACAGCGGCATCTACCTGATCATCCTGGGCTCCAGCATCTCCATGATGGAAAGATTGATGTCATACAAAGCTCCACTCTATGGCAGGCGGACCGGCCAGATAAAACTCAATGCGCTGCCTTTTACAGATGTGGCAGGTTATGCAGGGGACATGAAACGCGCTGTAGAACTGTACAGTGTGTTCGGAGGCACACCTGCGTATATCACACAAACAGACCCCCAGCGCGACGTGTACTGGAATATAGGCCGTAACATATTGAGATTTGATTCGTTCATCTACAGGGATATCAAGTTCATTCTGCTTGAAGAACTTGAGGAGCCAAGGTATTATTTCTCAATCCTTGAGTCCATTGCCAGCGGTAATGTAACAATGGGTAAGATAATCAATTATACAGGACTTGCCCGCAGCCTTGTCGGAAAATATCTGAATGTACTGATCGATCTTGGAATAATCAAGAGGGAAATCCCTGTTACAGATTCGGTAAGATCTAAAAAAGGGTTGTATTTTCTCAGGGATAATGCATTTGCATTCTGGTTCAGGTTCATCTTCCCTGCCGAGGACATGATCGACCTCGGGCATGGAGATGTGGTGCTGGAAAATATTAAAATTGGGATGAATCCTTATCTTGGCAGGACATTTGAAGATATTGCAAAGGAATTCCTGTGGCTGTTGAACTCCGGGAAGGCTGTACCATTTACATTTTCAAAACTCGGGTCATGGTGGTATAGGGATAAAGAAATAGATATTGTAACTATGGATACAGGGTCCAATATCTTTTTTTGCGAAGTGAAATGGAAAGACCTGAGTGCAGCGGAGGCGCTGGTTATAATCAACAGGTTGAAAGAAAAAGCAGGACATGTCAGGTGGCATAATTCTGACAGAACAGAATATTATGGAATTATAGCCCGAAGAATAAAGGGAAATGGAAAGAATAAGCTTATTGACGCAGGTTATTATGCTTACGACCTGAATGATTTTGAAAAGTGTATGGCAAAATGAAATGACCATGAGCATCTCATTTCCTCCCGCTCACCATATACACACCAGCCTCCAACGCCGTGACTTTTTATTATTTTTTTAACTCGACATTAATAATTATATGCGCTAGTCTGCTGGCCGGCTTAAGGCATTTGAATATCTTGAAGCTGCATTCCATCATGTCCGGCGGCGGGGGTATCATCTGATCACGTTAATGGGGGGAGGGAGGAGAAAGACACAATAATCTGCAGTAGCGGCCATCCTGATGTGTCTACGAAGGCTGTGCTCTAAACTACAGAGTAGGCGCAGGCATCAGTGCAGGAGAAGGAGCGTTTGGATGATATAATGGACTCAAATACTAATTTTTAAATCATTAAAGCTATTAATAATACTTTCATCCTGCTTATTCACTAAAATATTATAGTATAGTATTTATGTTATATCAATTAAAAAAAAATTAAAAGGGGATTTATCATGACAAATACGAATAAACTCTGGAAATACCTTGATGAAATATCAGGTACAAATATTCAGACTTTTGATGATCGGAAAAAACTCCAAAAAACTGTTTATTTTTTACAGAGAATGGGTTTGAATATGGGCTACAAATTTGGATGGTATATTCATGGCCCTTATAGTTCGGATTTAACAAAGGATGCATTTGAGTTCCATAATCAAAATGAAACATTAAAAGCAACTGAAATTCCAGAAATAAGTCCGTCTGAGATAAAAAGAATCGGAAATATTAAAAATTTTCTAGGGGATTTAAAAGACTCTCCGGATATGCTAGAACTATTAGCATCACTTGATTTTATCAAAAATATTGCTTATATTCCTGATATTGAAGAAAAAGACAAACAAGTAGTAATCGAGCAACTTAAAATATTAAAACCTGGAAAATTTAAGGACGTAGATATTGAACAAAGTTGGGATCGATTACTGAGTTTCGATTTAGTATAATTCATGATTGCAAAAGAAATTTACGACAATGTATATGGTTTTATAGGCGTCAATCAACTTGAACTAGAAATAATAGATCATCCATTATTCCAGCGCCTGAAAAACATTAAACAACTTGGAATGGCATATACAGTCTTTCCAGGAGCCGTACATACTAGATTTTCGCATTCATTAGGAGTAATGCATCTTGTTAATAAAATTGGTGCAAAATTAATTGATGATAGTCTGATTACTGAAGATGATCTGTCAAAACTTCGACTTGCAGCGCTTCTTCATGACATAGGACATTATCCTTTATCTCATACGATTGAAACTCCTATGTTGAAAAAATATGATGATTCGCATCATGAAATTTTAGGCAAAAAAGTATTAAATAATTTTAGTATTTCTGATATATTGAACTCAAATTATGATTCTAAAGAAATTGGTTTAATTTTCAATGGACAAAGCTTGAATCAGACCTTTAATCAACTAATTCATTCCGAGTTAGATGTTGATCGAATGGACTATTTATTGCGAGATTCATATAATACAGGAGTACACTATGGTCAATTCGATTATGAACAGACATGTTATATAAGATTATCTCCCGTACAGTATAACTATTTCTCACCAATATATGATATTTACCCCCAACATCTTCAAAATACTGTACAGATTAACTAAATCTCAAATGAAGGCAGGACAGCTCCTGGCTCAGTTCCGATGAAAAGGGAATTGTTGTATTGT
>JAAXOC010000032.1 GCA_014237145.1 ANME-2 cluster archaeon | reverse complement strand
GAGCTACAAGGACGGGCGGAGTATACGGCGGGCGGCTGTGGATTATGCGATACCATACATCACCACGATACAGGCGGCAATGGCTGCTGCCGATGCCATTGAGGCCATGAGCAAGGGGGAACTGGTTATAAAGAGTATTGGGGAGTACCATTTGGAGATGTGAAAACCTGGATGTACTGGTGTTGATGGGGAGTTCTGGAAAAGCAGACTATGCCTTTACTGTAATTGGAAGAAATGTCCTGGTTGTGAAATCCAGTATTTTATTGACGTGCTGCTTCACGGGATTGAAGGAGCACAGGGATGACTCCACATCCATATTGAATTCCAGAGTATAAGGATTGATGCTTAGGTACTAAAGATAAAAAGGAAAGTTATAATGTTCTATTCGTAATTTATATATAAGATTCCAGGAAAAATTTTTGGGTGGCACGTCAAATGGAATTCGTTAATAAATTCAATAGGAACATTAGACTAACTAATGAGCGTTGGAAACATATAACAGATACGCATCCTGAACTTCAAAATTTGTTAAATGAATTAGGTGGTGCGTTAAAAGAACCTGAAATTGTAAAAAATAGCGTTAATAATGAAGATGTAGTATTATTTTATAGGTTCTACGAACATATATACAAAGGAAAGTACATGTGCGTAGTTGTGAAATTGAATGATGAATTAATAATTACAGCATATATTACTGATCGAATAAAAAGAGGCGAAGTCGTATGGAAAAAAAATTGAAATTCTTCTTTGATAAGGAAGGGGATGTTCTTGATATTGCAATTGGTGAACCCACTGAAGCGATATCAAAAGAATTAGATAATGATGTAATTATGCGACTTGATCCTAAAACAGAAGAAATAGTAGGCTTTACCATTTTAAATTTCGAGAAACGTTTTGAACATCTCGATAGTTCAGAAACCTTACCTATTGCTGCTACATTCTCACATATCAGTAAAGCTCTTGAAGTTGAAGGATAAAAATAGATTTTTCCTTTCCATCATATGTTACAGCCCCCTGATTGTGAAATCCAGTATGTTATTGACATGCAACTCCATGAAATTGAAGGGGACTGGGTGCTGCGATGATAAAATTGAGTTACTTTTAAGTAAATGTAATGAATAACTTCTTTTATGTCTGAAGCGATTGACTCAAGGGAGATTAGGCATGAATTAAGAGTAATCAGGGAAGACCTTGATTTTATTAAAGGTCATATGGTTGATGTAGACTCGATCATGACCGAAGAAGATTATCTTTCTTTAAAGGAATACAAAGATGAAAAAAGTTCTTGCAAGCTTACTTCCCATGAGGACCTTAAAAGAGAAATGGGATTGTAATGTTTGATATTAAATATTCCAGACAAGCAGTAAAATTTTTAAAATCCCTGGATAAGATTACTGTTTCCAGAATTCTTACGAAAATTGAAAAACTTAAACACGACCCGATCTCACGCGATTCTAAAATTGTCGAGGAACATAGCGAAAAACTGTTTAGGGTGAGGGGTGAGTGCAAATCCCTGGTCAGCTTAACCTTTAACATCAAACTTGCTTAAGGACATTAAATCTTCAAAGTCAAAAACCAGATATCCCATCTCTCTTAGCTTTTCCTTTCCATTGATTTTTTTCCCGATAATGCCATAAAGTTCGCGGCGCTCGTCGTTGTGCCATTTTACCAGTGCAGCTTTGCGTTTAAGGTCAGCAAGGATGTGTCTGGAGCTTTTTCTGTCCACTTCCTGCCATTTGCATTCAAAAAATGCAATTTCTTTTCCTTCTTCATTCAATGCCATTACATCGATCTCTTCGCCTTTGTGCCACCACCTGCCTATTTTCCGGAAATCAGGGATTAGATGGTGAATTATCTTCTGTTCAACAAAAATCTCGAACCTTTTACCAAAAAATCGGGGCATCTCATTGTTTCTGAGTTTGAATATGCCTTTTTCAATCTCTTCTTTATGCTTAGAAACAAAGTTGAACCAGAAGTCAAAGACCGGGTCTTTTATCAGGTATATGCCTTTTTTCTGGTTTCCAAAAATGGATACCCGCCGCTCAATAAATCCCAGGCGTATCAGGTTCTCAAGGTATGGGTAGATCTTGCGTGCATCTATACCTATAAAATTGGCTATATCTGTGGGTTTTGTGTTGCCAAAGGCTATGGAATTGAGTATGGAAAAGTAGGTTTTGAGTTCCCTGAATTCCTGGGAGATTATAAAGTATGGCTCCCTGTAGAAATAACCGAACTTGTCAAAGAACTCCTTTTCTACAAAGTTTGTAATATCTGTGTATTCCGAAGCTTTGAGAAGATACTCGGGAACCCCTCCGAGTATCATGTATGTTTCAAGAGTTTCCTGGAATGGCATGTTGAGAAATTCGTTTGAGTCTGAGAAGGGAAGTCCTTCGAGAAGTATGTCCCTGCTTCGCCTTCCATATAAGGGAGATGCATGGGACAGGACCATCTCACTCATAAGGCCAAGCATGGAGCCGGAAAGGATTATGCATATATTTGATGAGGATAATGCGGTGTCCCAGTACTTTTGCAGGGTGCTGAGGATGCTTTTGTCACTTTTTATGAGATATGAAAATTCATCTATGGCCAGATAAAACCGCTCAGATGGGCAGTTTTTGGTAAGATAACCGAATAGCTGGTCCCAGTCTTTTATGTCAAGGGTTCTAAGTACCTCGTCCCTGGTGAATTCTGCGATTTTCTCTTGCAGCCTGATTATCTGGATGTGGGGGGAGGTATCTTCAGCAAGATAGAATATCCCGTTCTTGCCTGATGTGAATTCTGTAATGAGACGGGTCTTGCCTATCCGCCGCCTCCCGTAAAGTATTATTAACCGGCCATTGGTTCTGTTCCATTCGTCTTCCAGCAGTGAGAGTTCTTTTTGGCGTCCGATGAATTTACTAATCATGATTAGTACTAATGCGGATTAGTATTTAATGTTTGTGGATGTTCTGGCTGCTGCCGGGCTGGCTTTATCAGTATCTGAGATCATAGGCTGCCGGTACCTTACTGTGGATTCCAAGCCTGAGAGTATGAGTTTCTATGAGAGGCTGGGGTTCAGGGTGGTGGAGAGGTACAGGCAGACTGATTTTCCTGGGATGTTGATATGCAACCTGTTGTGGAAAGGATGCAGCCGGAAGAATCTCTTGCGGATTTTGTGGGGTGATGTTGGTGTTAGCCAGGTATGTGGCTTTAATGAGGAACTGATCATTGAACATCCACAGCTTTCTATTGACATGCACCCCCCTCATTGAAGGGGCACAGGGATGAAGGTTGGAATATTCATAAGTCTAATCCGATTCTACGAGATAGCGCTCAATATCAAGAGAGCCATGAAAAACACCGAGGATGTCGATATTTCTATCAGGTTTTATTAAATAAGCGATGCGGTAGTGGCCATAAAGCAGGATACGTATATGGTGGGAATGATTGCGGTTGTAATAATATCCTGATTCAGGGAATTCTTTTAGGATTTGAACCTTTTTGTAAATGGATTCTATTGTTTGAAGTGCAGCGTCTGGATTTTCTTTCGAGATGTAATCGTAAATGTCATGAAGCCATTGTTCTGCTTCGTGGGTCCAGTTCAATTCGACCATGAACGAATACGACGCTCCATCTCTTTATTGGAAATTGTCCTGCCTTGTTTGGAATCAGCAAGTCCATGTTCGATCATCCTGTGGAAGGCCAACTCCTTAAGGATTTCATCGTATGAACTATCATTTGGCTGATTGTGTATGATATGGATCATCTGTTCTTTTACTGAAGCCATGATAATTTCTTATGCTTTACAGCAATTTCTATTTTGTGGTTCAAGGGTACACAACCTAGATCGTGATCCAGTATGTCAGGGGGACCGCGATCGCAGCAGGCATGCTGTTTATCACGGCGCTGATGGAGCGATACGGGGCTGTCCCGACCAGCCCTGGAGGGTGATGTGGCAGGTTCCTGGTCCTGGCTGTTATCGGGCTGGCTTTGTCAGTGTCAGGGATCATAGGCTACCGTTACCTTACTGTGGATTTCAAGCCCGAAAGTATGAGTTTCTATGAGAGGCTGGGGTTTTAGGGTGGTGGAAAAGTACAAACAGACCGATTTTCCTGAAGTGTACATTGATATGCAGCCTGTTGTGGAAAATATGCAGCCGGAAGAATCTCTTGAGGGTTTTGTAGGGTGATGTTGATGCCATCTGTGTCTAATATTTACAACAATATTTATATATCATTTTGAAATTATTATACAATATGCCAGGTTCTACAGCCTTTGCAATATTCAAGGAACTAAAACAACCAGTTTCCATATCCGAACTTGAAGTTACGCTCGGATTAGACCACTCTACTATATCCCTGATAGTATCTTCACTCGCTGAAGAGGGATTCGTACAAAAAAAAAGGGATGGGAAAAAGGTATTTGTAAAACGGGCAAATACACTTCATGCATGCTCACTGGAAGAGTTTTTGAAAGAATATCCAAGACTCCCTGTAGAAGAAATGTTCTCATATTCATCCCTTGAAATATTGAGTTCGCTGACATACTCCCATACTATCACAGATATCGCTGCAATGACAGGTCTTAACCGGCATACAGTTTCAACAGCAATTTTAAAATTATCCTGGTACGGGATCGTACTTAAAGAAAAAAGAAGATTCGTATTAAATAAACGCCACCGTAAGGCAGCGGATTTTGTAAGCAACTACTGGCGCTATAAGGCAAACCAGCGTCTTTCGGACATTGCAGGGGATGGTATAATACTCTGGCAGCGTGGTCGCGAATTTCTTTTCAAGACACAGACCTACCTCGAACATACCAGCGGACTACATATACAGCCGACTGCAACAACCGTGTTCTCACAATACGATCTTGGAATTATGACTGGAACCAGATACTATTTTCACACAAGACGGGGGCTGTCCGTGGATGACCACATTATCCACACCATGCTTATTGATCCGCTAAATCCGATCATTAACTCCTATGCTGCTGCCCTTGCCATGCGATCAGGTGCAAAAGACCTGTTGAATACAGGGAGGCGTTATGATATGGAAGAACACGCAGCGTCGCTTCTGGAATATCTGAAGATACAGGAGAAGAATAGTGATCGTGTGCTACCATGGAATGAATATATGGATATTTTTGACAGTCTGGTGGTGAGGTAGGATGTTTGACCGTGAATACCTCAAAAAAGAAATGGAAAAACTTGATGGATTGGTAACAGAGCGATTAGACTTCTACCTTATTGGCGGGGGTTCCATGAGTTTCCAGAACCTGAAAGATGCCACCAAGGATATTGATGTGGTTGTCAGATCAGTACATGACTTGAACCTCTTACGAGATGCACTGGTACATATGGGGTATTTTGTCCCGGCTGTGCGACCATACAGACAGATGCAAGCAAGCCTTATCATGGAGAACAGGGACGGTTTCAGATGGGACATATTTGTGATGGTGATATGTGGGGGATTGAGACTCTCGGATGCAATGCTTCACCGTGCTGTAGAACTGTTCCGGTTTGACAGGGTTTCGGTCCATATGATTTCGCTTGAGGATATTTTCATCTTCAAGAGTGTTACTTCAAGGGAGCGGGACAGGGAAGATATGTACCAGTTATTCTTACAGGGTCTGGACTTTACTGTTATACGGGATGAGATCATCTGGCAGAATGAACAGGACAGGAATGCTGCATGGCTTGCGTTCTTCTTTAACGGGGTGGAAGAGGTTGTGGTGCGCTATTCTGTTGTCATTCCATTCTATGAGGAGTTCCATGACCTGGCATATAGTGATATGGTATCACAAATGATACTTGACCGTCTGGGGAAGGGGGATGCTAATGTTGAAGAACTTGTCCAGGAATTGGGAGTTGAGGATATAGAAGTCCACTTGGATAGATTGGTTGAGAAGGAATTAGCAATAAATAATGGCGGCGGCATCTATTCATTGAACAGTGGTGGTCTTCCATCATAACTACAGTGCAGCAATAACCTGGAACATAGGTTCACTGCCAGTGGGGATGCTCTATTGCTGTACTGGAAGTGATGGCATGATACGTGGCTTTCCCGACCACTCGGGGAGGTATGAGGGGGGTGTCTCAGAGACCGGAGTTTTGAGGAGATATGGAGTGGGGGTTTAGGATATACAGGGAAAAGAGGGTGGTTTGTGAGGATGGGAGTGATTATGCTAGGGGATGCTGAGCGATAAAGGGAGCATTTTTAACCAAACAGACATTTAGCACATTTCGGCAACATATGGACATGGTTATCGGTCTGGATTTCCCTGCCTGAAATATAATTATAAGGCTATTTAATTACTATAGCCCCCATTCTTTCTTCGGCTATCCCACCGCGCCCTCTCGCCTCCACTTTGTCCGGGTGGCCGTCCCGCTCTGCTCCCATTCGTCCTTGTGGTGTGGGGGCAGGCAGGCGCTTTATTATTTTGATTTATCGCCGGACCTAATTAATCGCCCAAATATTGTTTCAGTATGTTTATTATTGAATTTTTTCCAGGTATTTTTCACGATCAGTATAGTTATTTTTCCGGTTCAACAGACATACAAGAACAACGTTGTGGGACAATACTGCATAGATAAGTCTTGTTTCATTGCTCTGGATGTTCAGCCTGACCCTAAATACATTATGAATCGTTTTAGAGTGAATCCTTTTGAACTTAAAGGGATTTGCTGAAATCAGTTTAATTTTTTCTTTTATCTGTTCCTTGGATTTTTTATCAAGATTTTCAATTTGCTCAATAAAAAATTCTGTGGCAACAACTTCAAATTTCATTATAGGGCTTTGATAATATCATTCTGATCTTTTATTTTGCCTTTTTCAATGGAAACAGACAATAGCTTTTCAATCAAATCAATCTCTTTAGCAGAAAAAGTTTCATCATATTTGCTATACCTGAATATCTTATCCCTTATTGCCTCAAGAATAAATTCCTGGATATTCCGATAACCAAAGTTCTCAGTGTATTGCTCTGCAGCCGATTGTAATTTTGGAGGCAATCGAAGGTTTATCTGTGTACTTGCAGAAGTCATTGATACCAATATGTATTTATTGGTATTTAATACTACAGCTCTCCCGCCGCCCCCTCTCACCTCCACTCTGCCCGGGTGCCCCTCCCGCTCTGCTCCCATTCGTCCTTGTGGTGTGGGGGCTGGCAGCGTAGGATTTGGTGATGATCATCATAAAATGACAAATGGCTTTTCCAGACAAAATAGAAAACATTCCTGAAAAAAAAGGAGTTTGAAGTGTCAAACTTGGTTACAAGAAAAGTCAGATTCATAAAATTCCATATCATTAGCGATATTTGTAAAACCCATCTTGCATTTCTTAGCAAAATCTCTATCATCAAGGAAGAATTCAATTGGTTTTATATCTTCAAGATTAGTCATCAATTCCTGAAATATCCGTCCATCATTTGTGTCCTTAAAATGAATATCAGCAAGTGATCTTTTCACAATATTGAGCCTATCATGGTTTAAGAATAATATTTCAAAGTCAGGATGAGTCTCTTCGATTTTAAGAATGATCGAATTTGATAGATTTAATGACAGTTCTGATAAAAAATCAGGTAGATTGTCTATTTCATTGTCTTTAAGAAAAATAGAGATTTCATGATATACCAAATTTAGAAAATTAGATAGCACTGGTTTTGCAGCTTTTAAGTTTTTGAACTGCTCTATTAAAAAAGCCTGGGAATCCAATGTACTAATACTGGAGCTCTGATAAATATCTGGTAGAAATCTGATAATATCAACCATAACTTCATTTATTTTATTTCTTAGTACGTTATGGGATTCCTTAATTGCTGAATGACATAAATACAATTGTTCGTTCCGTTTATTATCCATCAAAGCTTTAGATTTTTCATGAAGTCGATCTTTTTTATTAACTATTCCTAAAATGATATTAGTATCAAAAGAAAAATTCATTTTAAGCCTCTAAGACCTCAAAAACAGCATTATAATTTCTTGGAATTAATTCATCATTAAAATTAAATAAGCTCAACTCAGTTACATCATCCTGAAGATCTTGAAAAGAAATCTTTCCCCTGTGAAAAGCCTCGATTCTAAGCAATGAAACATTTATTATTATCCAGATATCAACATCATCCACCTTTTTTAAGGATTCTTTTATTAATTCCTGAATGTTAAAAAAGTATTGATTTAAGACTAATAACTGATTGGTATTTTCAGCTTTGTCCCATATTTTAAATTTTATCTCATCCCGAATTGATGAAATTTTTCCATTTAGTTTTCTCAACGTTATTCTGAAAAGTTCAGTTTGCTGTCTGGGTTCTAAATTTGTTGAAAAGGATTTTAGTTTCTTAAAACTTTCATCGAAATCCTGGAGAATAGCTATTTGATCTTCCAGTTTATTTTCGATAGTTCCTAGATCGTCTTCATAAATATTAATTGAAATAATATCTGTTAAAGCTTCCAATAATTTTTCTCTTGTTTCAAAATCCATTTTCAAAATTTGGTCTAATTCTTTTTGAATCTGATAAAGTCTATGCATTAATCTTAGATAATCAACTGTGCCAATTACTGGTCGCATAACTAATGTAACACTCTCAAAAATATCGGATGAAAAAACATCCAGAATATAGTTAATAGATTTAAATTGGCTGTCAGACGAATAATTGGCGTTCATGATAGTATAATCCTATTAATGACTTAAATCCATTTATAATCTAGCTTATTTAAGTTTATTGTAACTATTCAGCCATACATAAACGTTATCGTCAGACTGAATAGTCTACAAATAGATAATTGCACACAATTGTCAAACACCTTTGAAAACGATGAACTTAGACTCAGTATTAAAAA
Source organism: ANME-2 cluster archaeon (assembly GCA_014237145.1). Lineage (NCBI taxonomy): Archaea > Methanobacteriati > Methanobacteriota > Methanomicrobia > Methanosarcinales > ANME-2 cluster archaeon. The sequence goes on along the minus strand of JAAXOC010000032.1, from coordinate 62,348 downwards.
CTAAAAAATGTATCGCCATAGACACAAATGAGCGGATTTTCACCATCTGCATCCGGTCTTAAGGATGGCTGAATAGTTATAGTTTATTATAATGCTTCAAATGCTTACCTGAAATAAAAAATTATCATTTACATCGCCGTTTTCTTCAGCCCCCGTTTTTTCTCCGGCTCTCCTGCCGCCCCCTCTCACCTTCACTCTGCCCGGGTGCCCGTCCTGATCTGCTCTACTTCCCTTGTGGTGTGGGGGCAGGCAGGCGCTTTTCGGTGCCTCGCTGATACATGGGTACCAGCGGTCTGTGGGTGCGGAGTGGATGTTTTGTTTGTTAGCCGCCGGCGGCTGTAAAAATATATAGCAATAGAAATACATATGGTACCCCCTACCCCTGCCACCGCAGCCCATTAGGGCGGCAGGTGGCAGCCAACCTTGTGGATTTGTTTGAACTTTGAACCGGCGATGACCGGATGCGTAGAGCATTTTTCGCCATCTCTGCGTACCTCAGCGAACTCTGCGGTTATTATTGAACTGATTCCAGCTCCCCTCTATTCTTCGGCTCTGCTGCCGCCCCCTCTCGCCTTCACGCTGCCCAGGTGCCCCACCGATCTGCTCCGCCCGTTCTTGTGGTGTGGGGGCTGAAAGGCGCTATTGCATGCGGGTCAGTGGCGGCCTTTTCAGAGCAGGTATTCGTGTTTGGATATGTGAGATGCATAATTTTGAAGTCAGTGCACAGACCAATTACCAGATAAGCTTCAAAAACTCCATCTCTCCCACATCACGACCTTATCAAGGCTTTTTCTCGGTGTAGGCTGTGGAATAGTTAATGGATACCCAAGAGATAGAAGAGCAACTACACGTATATCATGCGGTATATTTAATAATTCTTTGACATTTTCTTCATCGAATGCACCGATCCAGCAAGTTCCAAGTCCTTCCTCAACAGCTTGAAGAGTCATATGATCCACAGCAATTGCAGTATCAATGGGATAAGCCAGTTGACCGCATTTCATTATATATTCCTTTTCAACTGAACAGGCTGCAATTACAACAGGTGCCTCAGCCACAAATCTCTGGTTGCTTGCCGCTTCAGAAAGCAATTTTCTTGTGTTTGCATCTTTTATTACTATAAATCTACGTTCCTGGCGGTTCCCAGCTGAGGGGGAAAGTTTACCAGATTCAAGTACTCTCAACAATTTATCCTCTTCCACATTACGGGAATCATACGATCGTATACTTCGTCTCGATTGAATAACTTTCAGCACAACCATAATATTATATACTCCTTTATTTTTCCAATTTTTATCGGTTAAATATCTAAGTTATTTTACATTTTCATCTTTCTAATTATAGCTATCTCTCAAACGGCTCTGCTACCGCCCCCTCTTGCCTCCCCTCTGCCCTGGTGCCCCCTCCTGATCTGCTCCGCCCGTCCTTGCGGTGTGGGGGCTGGCAGGCGCTTTTCGATTATTTCGGTGGTCTGGGGGAGTGAAGTCCGATAGGCCGACGTGGGTGGGGCTCTAAGAGCATTGACAAAGAAGTAACTAAATTTCGAAATATTATTCAAAGGCTGATTTTAATTGATAATTCCGGTCTCTATCCCTTCTTCGACTCTCCTACTGCTCCAATACAAATCTTATAAAGGTAGAAACACAATTATAGATTGAAAATTATGGATTTCAATTTTGCCTTATCTTCATTTATCACACTCTTCATTATTGTGGATCCTATAGTGAACGTGCCCCTTTTCATGGCAATACTTGCCAATTTCAAAAAATCTGATCGGAAGAAAATGGTCAAAAAGGCCACAATTATTGCAGCTATAGTCTTAATAATCTTCACTCTTGCAGGAGATACAATATTTCGTTTGTTGAGTATAGAGATGTACTCTTTTAGAATAGCAGGTGGTTTACTTTTATTTATTATCTCCATTGAGATGCTCTTCGGTAGAAGGCCACATACTAAAAGCAGTGCTGAGGAAGAAGAAGAGGCATTAATTAAAGAAGATGTCGTGGTTACCCCTCTCGCTGTTCCTTTGCTTACCGGACCCGGGGCTATAACGACAGGAATAGTACTTTTCCATGCTGCAAATGGAACTACAAATAAAATCCTCCTCTTCTTAGATATTGGTCTGGTGTTCCTTATTTCATATTTTATTCTATCCAGGTCCGAAAAGGCATTTGAAATCTTGGGTAAAACGGGAACGATGGTTATTGTAAGGATTATGGGTCTGCTTCTGGCAGCTATAGCAGTCCAGTTTGTAATAACAGGAGTTGAAGAGGCAATAACAGGTATAATTTAGCAGATGTTTATCAGGTCAGAGCTATTTATTTTTTAAGTTTATTTTGATTTCCTTATATTAAACAACTCCCAACGCCCATCCTTTCTTCCACTCCATGCCACCCCATTTCAGTTCACTCATACAGGGTGACCCTCTTGATTTCTGGTTACACTCATTATTCAGTTCTATTCACCGTGGATGAACGCAGATAAACGCGGATACTGCATGCGAAATCTGAGTTCATCTGCGTGTATCTGCGGTTCTTTATTGTTCAAAAGATCATAAGAGAGGCTCTGGCATTCCAGAGTATATTCGTTATTTTTTGATTTATGAGATTGTTAAGGTGTATATTTTTAAAAAATTTATTTATAAATATTTTAATTGAAATTCTAAGTAAAATATAACTATATTGGTTATTTAAGTTCATATTATTGCTAGAAATCTAAAAATAACAATAATTTTGATCTAATCATAACGTATTCATTAGCACCTATCTTAAATACATTTCGATACAGTTGAATTAATTCTTTTGAGTTTGGGCATATATTGTCTCAAAAATTGCCTAAAATCCCTTCAATCCGAACCTTTAGGAGGAAATTTAAGAAAAACTGAACCGTCCTATGTGTTTATTGGCATTTTAAAGCTGTTACATCCATTTTGCCGGAGGCTCAAGAAATTAAAAAGTTTCGCCTATCTTACAGGCCTGTTCATTAACAGTTACCTATTGGACGCAAAAATTCTGTTCCAGTTCGCTGTTGCCGTAGTTCCCGCGCTTGTAGCACAAACACTTTTATCATTCTATTACCAAATGAATGACAGTATTGCAACGCTTTGCATTGCAGGATCTGGTATTCTGCTGCTAGGTGCCTCAAAGATAATACTGGGTCGGTTAGATCCACGTTGGAAAAGCACGATGTTCAGGATTGCCTGAAAGTCCCTGGAGGAATGTATTGCTCAATAGGAAAAAGGATATATTAACGGACTGGGTAAAACCCATAGCAAGGATATTCAGCAGGATAAATCCTAACACAGTAACTATCCTGGCCCTGGTATTCTGCATTGCAGCCGGACTATATTTTGCAGCCGGAAATCTGGTAATTGCAGGATTGATGCTGCTACTTGGCGGTTTCTTTGATGTGCTTGACGGGGCCGTGGCCAGGGAGAACGGCCGGGTCACTAAGTTCGGTGGCCTCCTTGATTCGGTATCAGATAGATATGCCGATGCTGCCGTGTTTTTAGGTATCATGTGGGGAGGGCATGCGGCATTTCCACCTTATATCGGTAATGACTGGCTCTTTTGTGGCTTAGCACCTTATATCGAAAATGACTGGTTCCTTGGTGGCTTAGCACTTACGGGGTCACTGCTTGTCAGTTATACAAGGGCAAGGGCAGAGGCTGGCGGGACAGGGGTACTGAACATCGGGGTGGCAGAGCGGGCCGAGCGTATGATATTGATCATCCTGGGCGCATTTACGGGATTATTGCACTGGGCTGTCCTGGTGGTGGCAGTGATATCCCACCTCACGGTCCTTCAGCGTATGATAGCAGCCAGAAGGATCCTGAAGGAACAATAACCTTTTCTTGTCCCGGTTTCAGGCAGTGGATACTTATGAGCCGGTTTTACCCTTATTACAGTCAGAACTCTTATGACAGGAAGGACCCTTTACACCATCATCCGGCAAGGTGGCCCCATGCTGGTATTTTCCTTTAATTACCAGCTTCCTTTTTTTTCAGGTAATCTTCAATGGCAGCATGCAGCCCATCAGCGGCCAGGTTCGAGCAGTGCAATTTAACAGGCGGCAGCCCGTCCAGTGCATCGGCCACACTGTCCCTGGTGATCTCAAGAGCTTGCTCAATGGTCATGCCCATAGCCATTTCTGTGATCATGCTGCTAGTGGCAATAGCCGCACCGCAGCCAAATGTCTTGAATTTAATATCTGTCAGTTTGCCATCATCGACCTTGATATAGATGTTCATCATATCACCGCAAACAGGGTTACCCACTTCTCCCACACCGTCAGCATCCTCTATCTCGCCAACATTCCTGGGATTGCTGAAATGATCCATTACTTTTTCACTGTACATATTTTTATCACTCTGATATTAAAATTATTGAACGATTTAATAACTTAACAATTAATCTTTCGGAGCAATGGGTGACATGGCCCTTAGTTTTTTCACGATATCGATCAGGTTCTCTACCACATAATCCACTTCATCCATAGTATTCTCGCGCCCCAGTGTGATCCTAAGATTTCCGTGTATCTCTTCTGGTATGATATTCAGAGCCGCAAGTACATGTGAAGGTTCCAGCGATTTTGACGAGCAGGCAGAACCTGTGGATACAGCCACTCCTTTCATGTCGAGCATCATGAGCAGGGATTCGCCTTCCACATAACTAAACCTGACGTGTACGTTATTACACAGACGTTTCGTGGGATGACCGTTCAGGTATGATTCCGGGATTGAGTCCAGTATCTTCCTGATCATGGTATCCCTCAGGTTTTCCAGGTATTTTGTATCACCCTCCAGCCTCTGTTCTGCCAGTTCGACGGCTTTTGCCATGCCCACAATACCAGGGATGTTCTCAGTACCGGCACGTTTTTTCATTTCGTGGCTGCCGCCTTGTGACAGACCCTGGAGCCGGGTGCCTTTGCGTACATACAATGCGCCTACACCTTTTGGTCCATATATCTTGTGGGCAGATATTGACAGCATATCCACACCCAGGTCATCCACATTGACCGACATCTTGCCAACGGACTGGACTGCATCGGTATGTACCAGTACCCCATGCTCATGGGCAATTGCACTGATCTCCTTAATAGGCTGGATGGTGCCAATTTCGTTGTTGGCATGCATGATCGAAATTAATATTGTATTATCAGTGATAGCATCTTCAACATCGGCAGGGTCTACCAGCCCCTGGTCGTCTACAGGTAAATAGGTTATTCTATAGCCTATATCACCGAGATATTTACAAGTGTTTAGTATAGCAGGATGTTCTATCACCGAGGTTATGATATGTTTTCCCTTATTCTTTTTCAGGTAGGCTATGCCTTTAAGGGCAAGGTTATCTGATTCGGTCCCACCTGATGTGAATATGATCTCTTCAGGTTCGGCCCCGAGAAAATCAGCGACCGTTTTCCTTGAACTGATCAATGCCTGCGCTGCCTCCTGCCCGAAAGTATGAAGACTGGATGCATTCCCAAAGAATTCATTAAAAAAGGGTAGCATTGCATTTACAACTTCAGGATCGGGTCTGGTAGTAGCACCATGATCCATATATATCCATACCACTTTATTGTCACCTCGATTTTAGGGGTACATATTTCCCAATATGCATATAATTTCCTGAATCGGTAAATGTAAAATATAGTAATTAGTACATAAAATATATACTATCCAATACGTCCTATCTATTAATAAAAAGTGAAAATTAAACTTTTATCTGTTCCGGGGAAAAACCCCTTTTTACAAGCACATCTTTCATTCTGTTTTTATGATTTCCCTGCAATTCAATTGCATCGCTCTTCACCGTGCCACCACAGGCGAACTTGGATTTAAGATAAGTTATTAGTTCATGTAGATCAATTTCATATGGATCCAGACCTTCAATAACTGTCACTTCTTTTCCATATCTCCGCCGATTTATCTTCACAATAATTCGCTGTTGTTCCTTTGCGACCTCTTCACAGATACAAAGCTCTCTGGGAAGACCGCAAACGGTACACATCTCTGAACTCATTTCTTGAATTGTTCCTCCATATTAGGATAGATACAGCATTATTATATTTAATGCCTTTGTATTGGTTGATACTGATGGTATTAATATATAATGGTACGCCCATTGCTAGTGAGATTTCATATGCGAAAAATATTTTCAGCCAGATGCTGGGATTAATGCTGCATAAGAGCATACCTGAGGATTTTGCCCTTATTTTTGTCCTTAGAAGAGCTGGTACGGTTTGGGTCCATATGTTGTTCATGGTCTTCCCGATCGATGTAATATTCCTGGATTCTGATAAAAAGATTATCGGGACCGCCACACTAAAACCATGGACCGGTTACAAACGGATGAAAAGGGTCAAATATATTATTGAAATGAACCCGGGAACAGTAGAACGATTCAATTTGATACCAGGTGAACAATTGACTTTTAAGTAGTTGACCTTTTAAACAATTAACCTTCTGGGAATGAGGCAAAAATATCATAACTTTTATGCGATGTACCGGACAATAACTATTTAGGGTAATATTTATGGGCATAACGATACTCTGGCTGAACCGTAAGGATATGGATGGGTTGATAGACATACACAATGTACTTCCGGTTGTGGAAAATGCATTCTGGGAGCATGGTCTGGGCAGGGTCCAGATGCCGCCGAAGATTTACCTGGATTTTAAGGCGCACAACGGCGACCTGCGCACTATGCCAGGTTACCTGGAAGACATGGATATCGCAGGCGTCAAACTGGTGAATGTGCATCCCGACAACCCAAAAATCGGGCTGCCTACGGTCATGGCCTTGATGGTATTGAATTCCACAAAGACAGGCGCACCCCTGGCAGTGATGGATGGAACCAGCCTGACCGACCTGCGTACCGGTGCTGCCGGTGGAGTGGCTGCAAAATATCTTTCAAGGGAAGATTCAAGGGTCGTGGGCATGATAGGACTGGGGAGGCAGGCAAGGACGCAGCTTCGTGCCATTATGGCAGTCAGGGACATTAAGAAGGTAAAGATATTTGACAGGTCTAAAGAGTCTACTGTTGCATTTAAAGTAGAGATGGAGAAGGAAATGAGAGTCGAAATAGAATCAGAACCAGATGTTCATGAAGTATGTGATTGTGATATCCTTGTGACTACAACCCCTGTGAAGAGTCCGGTGGTCAAGGCTGGATGGATCAGGGAGGGTACCCATATCAATGCTATAGGGGCGGATGCAGCAGGTAAAGAAGAACTTGATCCAATGATCCTTAAAAATGCAAAGGTAATAGTAGATGCCATCCAACAGGCATCTCATTCGGGCGAGGTGAATGTGCCCATCTCAACAGGCATATTTTCAGTGAACGAGATATATGCTGAACTGGGCCAGGTGGTCAGTGGTATCAAGCAGGGAAGAGAGGACGAAAGTGATATAACAGTCTTTGACTCCACAGGTCTTGCCATTCAGGATGTGGCAACTGCAGACCTGGCATACCAAAAAGCGCTGGAGAAGAAGGTGGGATTAGAACTGGAGATGTTCTGACTTATTAATCCTCATCCCAGCAAATTAAAATCACATCCTTTTTAAATAAGAAAGTCGAAGGTTTACTTACATGTGACTAGTGACTTTGGTAGAGTCGTCAACTTACACGTGGCTAGTGACTTTGGTAGAGTCGTCAACTTACACGTGACAAGTGACTTTGGTAGAGTCGTTAACTTAGTTTAAATGAGGGAAATAAATGAATTTGAATGCAACTTTCATTTCAGGAAGGACTGTTAACCAGGGTTGTAATCTGGAAAACAAGACTTCACAAGCGTATTTTGATGCTGCAGCGTATTGTGAGATGAACTCAGGAGATGCCAGTTCGTTAGGTGTTGAGCCCGGAAACAATGTCAAGGTAACTACAGATCACGGAAGTGTTGTAGTGCCGATGGCAATTTGTGATGGCAACCCGGATGGTTTGGTGTTCATACCCATGGGACCATGGGCCAATGCGGTTGTAGACCCGGATACAAAAGGATGCGGAATGCCCGGATTCAAGGGTATTTCCGCAGTCGTTGAGCCAACTGATGAAAAAGCACCGACCATGCCTGAACTCATGGCCAGGTTAAAATGAGGGAGGTAGGATATGATAATCAAAGATGTACTCTGTCCATTCTGCGGATGTCTGTGTGATGACCTGACAGTGGAAGTGGAGAACAATAAGGTAGTGGATGTGAAACATGCCTGCAAGATAGGCACAAGCAAGATCATGGGCCATGACAGGATCAAGGCGCCCATGATGCGGGACGACAAGAACGGTGAGTTCAGGGAAGTATCCTATGATGAGGCCATTAATGAGTCTGCAAAGATACTTGCCAATTCCAAGCGCCCACTGTTGTACGGCTGGGCATCAGGCGTATGCGAGATGATGAAGAAAGGTGTCCTGCTCAACGAAGAGGTGGGAGGAATTATAGATAATACAGCCAGTGTGTGTCACGGGCCGTCTGCCCTGGGTGTCCACGAGAAGGGACTACCCACCGGTACCCTGGGCCAGTTCGCCAACAGGACCGATCTGGTAGTATTCTGGGGGTGCAACCCGGTACAGGCCCATCCCAGGCATATGAGCAGGTATTCAGTATTTAACAAAGGATTTTTCACTACCAAGGGACGTAAATCCAGGAAAGTCGTGGTATTTGATGTCAGAAAGACCGATACTGCCGAGATGGCTGACGAGTATGTACAGGTGAATCCGGGAGAGGACTATATGGTTATTTCGGCCCTGCGGGCTGTTGTTGCTGATAAAGCCGACGTGATCCCGGATAGCGTAGGCGGTGTGCCCAAAGAGAAATTAGTTGAACTTGGAGAGGCCATGAAGGGTGCGAAGTACGGCATGGTATACTTTGGTATGGGTCTGACACAGAGCCGTGGTAAGTATAAGAACATCGATAATGCGGTGTCCCTTATCACCGAACTGAATGCCCATGGCAAGCACAGTATCCTACCCATGCGCGGTCATTATAATGTGACCGGATTCGGTCAGGTGTGCGCCTGGGAGACAGGTTTTGCCAATGCAGTGGATATGTCAAGGGGCATTCCATACTATAATCCGGGTGAGACATGTTCCAATGACCTGCTGATGCGGGAAGAGATTGATTCAGCTATGATCATTGCCGGGGATGCAGGAGCACATTTCCCCGCCCAGTCCATTGCCCGGATGAGCAAGGTGCCTGTAATACAGGTTGACCCGTTCCACAACCCGACAACCGAGATGGCAAATATCGTGATACCAACCAAGGTATCTGGCGTGGAACTGGAAGGTACAGCATACAGGATGGATTCTGTGAGTCTGCGGATGCGCAAGCTGGTGGATGTGGACTTCCCATCTGATGAAGAAGTGCTGGATAAGATAATTGCAAAGGTAAGAGAGATAAAGGGGGCTTCATCATGAGTGAAATGCTGATAAAGAACGCAACTGTGTATGACCCTATCAATAATATCAACGGGGATATGATGGATATTGCTGTTAAGGACGGCAAGATAGTGGACAGCGTGGGCGGCAGTGCCCAGACCATAGACGCCGGAGGCCGGCTGGTCTATCCGGGCGGTGTGGATGCACATACTCATATCGCTGGCAGTAAGGTGAATGTGGGACGTATTATGCGTCCTGATGATTCACGCCTGAACAATAAACCCAGGACCAAAGTGACCCGGCCCCGTACCGGATATACTGTGCCAAATGTATATTCTATGGGATACGGGTATGCTGAGATGGGATATACCACGGCTTTCGAGGCTGCTGTTCCTATCCTGAAAGCAAGGCATACCCATGAGGAACTGGAAGAGATACCCATCATTGATAAAGCCGGCCTGACCCTGTTCGGCAGTAACTGGATGGTAATGGACGCAATCCGTGAGGATGATCTGGACAGGCTGGCGGCATATGTGGCATGGGGATTGCTGGCATCACGCGGCTGGGGTATCAAGATCGTGAACCCTGGCGGCGGCGAAGCATGGGGATTCGGTAAAAACGTATCTGGACTGGATGACCCAGTTCCTAACTTTGAGGTTACGCCCAGGCAGATAGTCAAGCAACTGGCAGAAGCGAACGAGAAATTGAACCTTCCCCACAGTATACACCTGCACTGTAATAACCTGGGTAAGCCAGGTAACTACGAGACCACGCTGGCAACTTTTGATGTCTGTAAGGACATTAAATCCAAGCGGGATCGTCAGTCATTGCACGTAACCCATGTGCAGTTCAATGCGTGGGGCGGCAACCACTGGGGAGATTTCGAATCAAAGTCAGAACCAATTGCTGATTACCTGAACAAGAACGACTTTTTAACCATTGATATGGGCCAGCTGGTGTTCGGCAGTGCTACCACAATGACCGCAGACGGTCCGGTGCAGTATGCCAATGCCAGGCTGCTTAAGGCCAGGTGGTCAAACGGTGATGTAGAGCTTGAGGATTCGTCAGGTGTTACACCACTGGAATACCATCCACAGAGCTATATCCACGGCATCATGTGGGCGATCGGACTTGAACTGGCCCTGCTGACCAAGGACCCATGGCAGGTGTTGATGACCACGGACCACCCCAACGGCGGGCCGTATGTAAACTACCCGATGGTCATGACAATGCTAATGAGCCAGAAGAGGCGTGAAAAAGAAATGGCAAAGATAGCTGAGTTGACCTTTGAGCGCACAAGCATTGCCGGCATTGACAGGGAACTGGATTGGTATGATATTGCTATCAAGACCAGGGCCGCACATGCTAAGGTGCAGGGAATAATCGAACTGGGCAAAGGACATCTTGGTGTGGGTGCTGATGCAGACATTGCCATCTATGATATTAAGCCTGATGAGACCGATGCCACTATGGAGTTTGATAAGGTGGAAGCTGCATTCAGGCACGCTGCTTATACTATCAAGGGCGGTGAGATTGTGGTAAAAGACGGTGAGATCACTGCTGTGCCCAAGGGCAGAACCTACTGGGTAAAAGCTACTGCGCCTGCGGATGGACATGAGCGGATGATGGAAGATCTGAAGATGAAGTTCAAGAAATATTATTCCGTGAATATGGCCAACTACATGGTACAGGATGAGTATGTAGAGCATCCGGTCGTGTTTGAGACAGGGTACCAGTAAAGGAGGTGTGAAGGATGCAAACAGTTACTTTAGTACCAAAAGAACAGTTTAAGATATCTGTTGAAGCTGAAACGATAAAACCCGACAATTTTGCAGGCAAGAGCGCTGATGAGATCGGCGCACTTGTGGCATACGAGGGAAATGCGCCCCGACCTTTGTCAGAGTTGTTCGATATCAAGGTTGACGGTAGCGCTGATGCTGCGGATGACGTAAAGATAGAGATAAACGGCAATGTGAACAGGGTGAAGCGTATCGGTGAGGCTATGACTGCCGGGCTCATTATGATAAACGGCGATGTGGATATGAGATGCGGCGCTAAGATGAAGGGCGGCACCATCACCATCAAAGGTAATGCTGATTCCTGGGTCGGCCAGGAGATGACTGGCGGCGAGATCAATGTCCAGGGCGATGCAAACTACTATGTGGGTGCTGGCTATCGCGGCGAGGCCTGCGGCATGCGCGGCGGCAAGATCACGGTGTTCGGAAATGCCAATGATTTTGTTGGCGAGCACATGTGCGGCGGCGAGATCATCATTAAGGGCAATGCCGGTATCATGCCGGGGGTGTCCAACAAGGGCGGTAAGATCGTTATTGAGGGCGATACTGACATGCCTGGCAGTGAGATGACCAAGGGTACCATTATCGTTAAAGGTACGGTCAAGGATCTGATGCCTGTGTACCAGCGTGAGGGCATCGAGGCCATAGACGGCGTGGAGTTCACCAAGTATGTTGGCGACGTAGTCGTTGACGGTGTGGGTGAGCTGTTCGTTAAGTAGGCAAAAATCGATTTTTTTACAGACCCGGGCAGCTCCAGTATTTAGGAGCTGTCTCAGACTTTTTTTAACACATTTTTAATTTCTTAGACTTAAAAACTCTTCAGCTGACAATCCAGTTTGCTTAATAATCGCCTTTAACGTCCCTTTTGGAATGTCTGCCCCAAGATAGTTCGGGACTGCAACTCTTCTGCTGGTAGTTGTATTAAAGAAAATTTAGTTGATTAAACCAATACTACAATCGAGAAACTACAACTCACATTTGAAATAGACATTATGGATGAAATAGTTCCAATAGTGAAAGAAAAAGTGACAAATGAAAAGTATATTATTAAATTATATAGTCGAGGTTTACTTTATGGTGGTATAATTGGTTTTATTGTAGGCCTTCTTGCTGGGATTTTACTTTATTATGCAGGCTTTTCATAAATCTTATGTTCACTTTAGATATCCCAAATAACTCCCTCTACGTAACACTCCAATTTAGACAGTTAAAAGTCCCACCAACGCAACACATCCTTCTACTTTAATTTTCTTACCCGTCCTGCTTTACACCTACCCTATTCAATTCAAGACAATCATTAAATACTGTGAAAACTAAAAATATTGTGTGAATCAATTATGCTTGGTGAAACAAAAGTCTCAAAAGGATACCAGACCGTAGTACCTTCAAAGATACGAAAAGCCCACAATATCATCCCCGGAGACATTCTTGAATGGACTGACACTAACAACGGGATACTGGTACATCCCAGAAAAAAACGGACACTGGAAGACATAACAAGTCTTATAAAATCTGAAGGTGATGCAGTGGAAGCCAAGAAAAAAGTCCAGATGGGGCTTAAATGATATTCGCAGATTCCTCATATTTTATTGCCATCGCAAGAGAGAAAGACAGGTGGCATAAGGATGCACTCAGGGCAGCCAAAATAAATAATGAAGCACTTCTGATATCTGACTTAATAATAAGTGAAAGCGTAACATTGGTGGGTTCGCTAGAAGGGGGGAAGGCAGGTCAAATTCTTTACGAATATTTCGTGGATAACTGTAAAATAGTATTTACTGATATCGATTTACTGGAAAATGCGATGCAGACATTTTTGATGTATGATGGTACATTATCACTTGCTGATGCGACGTCTGTTGAAATAATGCATCAGTCTGGAATTGACAGAATTGTATCTTTTGATGGTGATTTTGATAAAGTTAATGGGATAAAGAGAATCCATTAGTTCTCGAATTTAACAAAATGCTTATACTTCATTAAGTAGTATAATTAAATACAAGTGATAAATTATGAGCAACAAATTACTCCAGATTCGTGTAAATGATTATCTTCTTCAGCTGATCGATGAAAATGTCAACCTCGGGCTGTTTGCCAACCGGACCGATTTCGTGAGAGAGGCAATCCGTGAACTATTGAGGAAATACGAGATGCAAAGAGCAAGTCAAAAGATGGACTCATTCGCTCAACAAACTGCAATAAAATATTCAAGGAACCCATCAGAAGTACTGCAAAAAATCCGTGAGGAAGAGGATGAAAGGTTATAAACCTAAAATTATAGAAATTCTCAATAGATATGGATTACCAAAAGCCATAATACGAATTAAATTACAATATAAGTTATCAAGGTGATACGAATGAAGACATACCTAATTCTCTGGTTCAGTAGCGAAGGTGCCATGCCCTCTGAGGTCAACCGGCGGTTAATGTCCCTGGGATTCAAGCCAATACAGGGAGTCCATGATTATGTTTATGAATGGGACTCAAATACCGATGTTGAAGACATTCTCAGGTTCGGTGACCGAATCCAGGTGACCCTGAAGGGCCTTAATGTAATGTTCAAGATAGAGACCATTGACGGCAAATGAAACTAACTGTACTCACACGGATCAATTATTTTAGCACCGGACAGTGCACCCATTAGCAGTTCTTCCACCTTTATATTGTCTTCTTCACTACACATTTCACCGCATTTTGCAGCAGTGGCAGGTTTTTCAGGCACTGCAGTACAACACGTGGCTGGCCTGATGGATGCATCATAGGTTCCGATCTTCCGGGCGATGTCGATTATCTCGGTCTTATCAAGCCCGATAAGGGGATGGTAGATCGGTACATGTATCCCGCAGGTCTCTGCCATCATATTTTCAGATGTCTGGCTTGCCACCTGGCCAAGTGATGAACCGGTTATAATGCCGAAAGCCCCTTCCTTTTCCATGATACCTGCTGCAATGCGGTACATCATCCTGCGGCAGAATATACAGGCATAACGGCGCTGGCAGTCTGAAAGAAATGCATCCAGGCTTATGCCGTTTGGTACTTCGTAGGCCTTGAAAGGATGGCCTGGTGCCCATGTTTGCAGTACCCTGAGACATTCCAGTGCCCGCTGCCGCATGGTATCATCCGAGAACGGTTCATTGTTGACATATACAGGTATTACCTCACAGCCACGTTTCATCATAAGCCATGCAGCCACAGGAGAATCGATACCACCCGAGACCAGGGCCACCATCTTACCCTGTGTACCCAGGGGCAGGCCGCCTGTACCATTGACAACATCCGTATATACGAATCCTTTGTTCTGCCTGACCTCCACCATGATCTCCCTGTCAGGAGTTGTCAGGTCAACCTTGGAATTGAGCTTTCGCACCCGTTCAAATACAGCATCACCACAGGCCACGCCGATATCACGGCTTGAGAACCCGTGATTGCCAGACCTGCGGGCCCTGATGCCAAAGGATTCATTCTCATTGATAATGGACTCTCCCACATCGGCAGCTACAGACGCTGCAGATTCAAGTGTGGGCTCACACGTAATGGCCGGGCTTACCGAAACTACGCCAAACACTCTTGCTACGGCTCCCACAACTGCAGGGTTAGTGGTATGGATATATATGCGACCCCATTCCCGGGACAGGTCATCATGATCAATACCTGAAGCATCAAGCATGGACCTGATATTAGACATAAGGGTTTTTTCGTACCTGTTCCTTACTTGTCTGCTCTTCAGTGCCAGTTCACCATACCTGACAAGTATAACATCATTAGTAGGTCGGACCATTTATTCCTGTTCTTCCTTCAATACTGCCTTGATTATCCTTGCATAAGCGGGCCTGGCTATCAGCACACCGATCAACACACCTATGATAGTTGTCAGTGCAAAACCCTTTAATGCGCCGAATCCCAACCAGAACAGCCATATCATTGCTATAATGGTTGTGGCTGCCGCCGCAAATATAATGCCGAATGCCCTGGAAATACGTGCAAGGTAAACCTTGGTTGGAGGAAGTTTCCCCTCGTATAATACCTCATCAGTGATTATTACAAGATGATCTATACCTGTTCCAATAACCGCAATAATACCTGCAATGGCAGGCAGGTCAAGCTGCCATTTCACAGCAGATGCAAAGCCCAGTATCATCACAACCTCACTTATGGATGTTATGATCATGGGTAACATGATCTCTTTTTTGCGATACCTGAGATATATCATGAATGAGACCATTATAATGGCAAGCAGTCCTGCTATGGCTGTAAGTTCCTTGAACTGGGCGCCCAGGGATGCGGGCACCTGGCCCGAACCTATTACCTCCACATTAACTGGCAGGGCACCTGCCCTCAAATGAGATTCCAGTTGTTTTGCACTTTCTTTACTCTCAATGTCACTTCCAAAGGAGGCACTCATATCCTGCACAGGCATTATTTTCAAATTGTTGGCTAACCTGTCATTCAAAGGAGCACTGAAAATGACCTCATTATCAAGGTACATTATAACCTCATGATTAAGAGGGGCATTGACCGCATTGGTCTCAATGGCTGCCTCCCTCAGGAGTACAGCACCCTGCTGTGTCAGGGTGAACGGCACACCCCATACCCCGTTATTTGCCTCATGGATCCCGACAGTCTGGATATCCTCCCCGTACACGGCATGTATGGACTCATTGCCTTCTGTCTGGATACGGATCTCGAACTTACCTGGAGTGGCTGCCAGATTCATTGCTGTCTCGATATCGATTCCTGCCAGGTCGATGAGTATGTATTCCCGTCCGACTATGGTTGGCTTGACATCACTGAGCCCGAAGAGGTTTAATTTATCCTCAAGTATCTCCTTGGTTTTGATCAGTGTAGCCTGGGATACGCCATCCCTGTATAAGATCACAGAACCCCCGACATCATCAAGTATATCTTTCAATTCATCAGCAGATGTCTGCTTCCTTATCTCATACCACAATCCATCCCTGTCCTCTGATAGCACAACCTCTGTCTTATAGCTGTTTTCCAGATACCTGGAAATTACATGGTACTTATCCACCTGCAGGTTAACGGCTGAAACTCCGCTTCTTCCACCAGACACTGCAGCCTGGCCGTATCCCAGGGATTCGACCTGCTTTGCAGTGACCAGGGTCCCGACCTCAAAGGAGATAGATGTGTCCGTTGTACCTGTTACTGTTACGGTCGTGTTTAAGAAAGATGAGTATTCGTGTGTTATGATGTCCCCTACATCGGCATCGATTTTGGCCATGGCACCTTCGGGCCTAAGCTGGAGCCATGAACCTCCATCAAGGTCAAGGCCGTACTTGAGTCCGCCAAACCCCAGATCAGGAAAGATGGCAGGTAACAGCAGTAATATCAGTGAAATGATTATGGCCCCACCCATCAGCAATATCCTGGGATTGCTGGCAAGTCCTCTCTCAACTTTTTCGTCCCTCATTTCCTGCCCCCCCTCTTTTTCTTCCCTATAGGGACTTCGCGTCCCATGTACCATTTAAGTATACCTGTGTTCAGCATCCAGGTGTTCATTAGGTCCGTGGCCAGTCCGAGGAGCAGGACCGCGGAGATATCACTGATGATATCGATCCTGGAAAATGATGAGACGTACTGGGCACAAGTGCTGACCAAAAACAGTATAAAAATGGCTGCAAGGGTAGTAGTGGTCATTGTAAGGCCGGTCTTCATCGCCCCCTTTAATTTTTCTTCCAGCTTGCCCCTTCGCTTTAGCAGCCTGGTTGTCAGCAGGATGTCACTGTCAATGGAATAACCTATGAGCATAAGTAGTGCCGCCACAGTTCCCAGTGACAGGGCAATGCTGAACAGGTTCATCAATGTGGCTGCTATGACGATATCGGAAAATGCGGACAGTACGACCGCACCGGAAGGTACCACTGACCTGAATATGATAAAAACCAGCACAGCCATTCCAAGGAATGCATATATGACAGCTTTTATTGCACTAATTTGCAGGTCATGGCCGTATAATGCACTTATCTGCTGCAGTGATATCTCCTTGCCGAAATTGGAGATAAGGTAATCATTTAATTCCATCTGTGCAGTTTCGTCCATGGGAGCGAACTTGAGCATAACCCGTCCGCCGCCTGCATCCCGTGCGCTTATTGGCGGCGTGTCTGGAAATTGTGAAGTGAACTGCTGCTGCACTTCTTCAAAGGATAACGTAGACTCTACAGTAACTGTGGTACCTCCTGTAAATTCGATACCCAGTTCCACCGGACTGCCTGTAGAAATAAATGACCAGCCAAGGATAACAAGGGATAGTAATAAGAGGACAAGCGGGATAATGATCATCTGTGTTGTTGATACTTTCTTAAGATAAGATTCAATATGTTGTTCTATGTTGATATTCTTCATTAACCGCACCTGTGAAATTTAATCGTAATAATCCAATATCCAGCTTAATTAAAGCCCAAGACAGTTCACTATTAATATCTATTTAAATTAAACAAATATTATAATTAATTTTTCTCTCCTTTTTTCATCCAACTTATTTAACATTTAGGTTTGCCAATAAGTGATATACTTCAGATACACATTAATGATATTTAGATATTAAATTGTAGGAAAAATATATGCAAATTTAATTATAGCATCTGTTATGATGAATTACCTTGAAAGCCAGTTATTTTAATAATTTTTCAAACTATTTATTTCTACCTTTTTTTTCCAAAATCAAACATAATTTAAATCAATTCATACAAATATTGTAGAGGGGCAATGACCATTATAAGCGTTACTGTAAATAATCCTTTATAATAAATTTGATCTTAGTCGTTATATCCCGCAGCTCTGCTGCGGTTGGGTGTGCCGGGGCAATGTTTGACTAAAAAAAAGAGTGGGACATGACGAATTTTTAGAGTTAACGAATACTACGAATCCTCCACTCTCCCATCCACCAGCGTGATCACCCGATCTGTCCGCTCCGCCACCCAGGGGTCGTGAGTTACAATGATAACAGTCTACCCACCATCAGACAACCGCCGCAGGATGTCGATAATAAGGTCCCTGGTCTTGGTATCCACCTCACCTGTAGGCTCATCAGCCAGTATGATAGCAGGCCTGTTGACCAGCGCCCTGGCAATAATCACCCGCTGCTGCTCCCCGCCGCTCAGTTTAGAGGGTTGTGGTTCAGGCGGTCGCCCAGCTCCACTCCTTTTCTACCTTACCGTGTGCAAGCGATTGAATAGCGGAACCAGCCCGCACCTATGCGCGCTGTCCACTTATTCCAACCAGCCTAAAAAACAACCAGTAGATACAATCCACAGGAGATGAGTTGAACTTACTAAAATCCCTTATATAGATTTATGTAGATGATATACTGATCATGGTATCGGTTACAGACCAAGGCAGTGGCGAACGACCATTTCAATCCTTTTCAATTTTTCATCAGAAAGTTTACCTGCTGGTTTTTCGGGAAACCGTTTTGGATCCAATGAACGAATTTGAAAGCATAAGAAAACGGTCTCTAATGGTAGACCACTATCTTCTGGAGATACACGAATATTTATTGGGAAATCACGGGAAATGTTTTCACCCTTAGTTCCAACAACAACAGTGACTACAAGAGGTTGTTTATTGATTGCATCTATTGATAAAACTAATACTGGACGCGATCCTGCTTGCTCTCGCCCTTTCACAGGATTAAGATTGACAAAATAAATCTCACCGCGATGGATGGACATTATCAATTCTCCAGTCCATCCGCTTCCGTTACAACAAACTCTTGATCAATCTTTTTTAATTCATTCCGAATCTCAGGATCCGCTGCCATCGCAGCAAGTTCTCTCTCAAAAGTAGCCTGCTCAACGTCATCACTTTTCAATAAATCCTCTCGCAAGTGATGAACAAGTTGCTCGATTAATTGCAACTGCTCATTAGGGGGTAAATGGCTGACTGTTTTTTCAATTTCACTTAAAACTACTGAAGACATTATGTGCCTCTGTTTGTTAAAACGTTGATTGACGCAGATTTAAGTGGCATCTGCGTTTATCTACGATTCTTGCAATTATTGAAATTACTGGATATTTATATCGTACCACTAACTTCATTAAATCACTAAATACCTCTTTTCAGTTTTCTACTATATTAAGTCATCCAACACATTCCATAAAGCAACGTTAATTACTCAATCTGACCTTGTAATACACCTTTAAAAGATATAAGAGCCCCAAATAGCCAAATAGCCAAATAGCCAAAAACCCGCCCAGGCGTTCAACTTACTACCCTCCCATCCACCAGCGTGATCACCCGGTCTGTCCGCTCTGCCACCCAGGGGTCATGGGTCACGATTATCACAGTCTGCCCGCCATCAGACAGCCGCCGCAAGATGCCGATAATAAGGTCCCTGGTCTTAGTATCCACTTCACCTGTGGGCTCATCTGCAAGTATGATAGCAGGCCTGTTGGCCAGCGCCCTGGCAATACTCACCCGTTGCTGCTCCCCGCCGCTCAGTTCAGAGGGTTTGTGGTTCAGGCGGTCACCCAGCCCCATCTCTGTTAGCACCTCACGGGCCCGCTTGATCCGCTCTTTCTTGTGAACCCTGGCAAATCTCATGGCAATCTCCACATTACCCAGTGCAGTAAGGGCTGGCAGCAGGTTGAAATGCTGGAACACAAACCCAATCTTCTCGCGGCGCAGCCTGGGTATCTTATTCGCCTTAACCCCGGTCACCTCGATACCGTCAATGAATACGCTGCCTTCTGTGGGAATTTCCAGCATACCGATGATTGACAGCAGTGTGGATTTTCCCGAACCTGACGGACCCACGATACTTACAAGCTCCCCCCTCCTGACCTCCAGGTCCACACCCTGCAAGGCATGTATGGGTACCTTGCCTTGCATAAAAGTTTCTTTCAGGTTCCGGGTCTGCAAAATAATATCAGGCTCAGCATCATTCATATCTGAGTGCCTCCATGGGACTCATGCCGGTAGCCCGCAGAGCAGGGTAGATACCTGACAAGGTACCCAGCAGTATGGCAAATAACATGGCAATGGCTACCAGCCGGGGCGTGATAAGGAACAACACGATCCCCTTTTCAGCCAGCCATAGGTTTATGCCAAAAACTGCACCCCATCCGCAGGCCAGTCCCAGCAGCCCCCCCAGTAAACCCATGATAGCGGCCTCGCCCACAGTCATCAACAGGATATCCCGCCGCTCTGCCCCCATTGCCTTCAGTATGCCGAACTCCTTTGTGCGCTCCATCACAGACATTAGCATGGTGTTCATAACGCTCAGCCCGCCGATAATAGCTGCCAGGACTGCAGCACTTACAGTTATTACAGAAAATATCATCAGGCCCTGCTTTGCCTCTTCCTCCAGTTCACTGGGAGATAGTGTATCCACTCCGTCCACGCTGAGCTTTATCCGCTTTGCCAGCAGGTCACCATCAACCCCCTCTCCAGGAATAGCAAATATCATAGAGACCATGTTGCCCATATCATAGACATCCTGGGCAATATCAAGGGGGATTGCTGCTGATGCATCAAAAAAACTACCTGTATATTCCAGCTCTCCAACCACTGTGAAGTATTTGTCCTGTATCTCTATGCGGTCCCCTACACCAATATCATACTGGGTTGCAATACTACTACCAATAACGGTTACGTATCTATCCCCCCTCATGAGGTCCCTTCCTTCCTTGACTTGGACTGGTCCCAGTACAGTATGGGATTTCTCTGGTGGTAGCCCTATTACCTGGTTACCGCCAAAACTCATGCCCCCTCCCTCCTCCAGCGGTGCCATCAACAGCCCGTATGCATCATGGACGCCGGGTACTTTCCTGACCTCTGCCGCTTTACTGGTGGTCACGCTCCCGCCGAACACGCCGCTTGAGCCGAATACACGTATCTTATCAGCGGTCAGTGCAAATGAGGTTTCAAATGTCTGGTTGAAATTCTCTGACATGGAACCCATTACGATAACTGCGAATATACCAAGGCCGATGCCAAAAATTGTGAGGGCCGTCCTGATCTTCCGCTGTGAAAGGTTTCGCAGTATAATGTCGAACAATGCCTTCACCCCTATCTCCTGCTACTGATCACAGCTGCATATATAATACACAGGATGGTCAGTAAAATTGTGAATCCCGGTGTCTGGGATTTCGTGGGCTGGCTTACAGGGTAGGCACGTTCTGGGATAAAAAGCATTGTTTCATACCTGTCCAGTATTTCATTTTCAAGTGTTAAAATATGGATGTTGACCTGGTACGTGCCAGGGTCAAGGTCATCATCCCATATGATACCCACGGTATCGTCCCTGTCCAGGGTAAGAGGTTCGGGCTTGCCTGTAAATACAAGTGGATCTGAACCGTCTTTGTGGAGTTTTACTTCTACTATACCGTTAAAAGGTACCTGTGACATGCCGTAAAGTGTTACACTTGCGCCGAAATCGTCTACGTCTACATCCATGTCATCAATCTCTACCTCCTGGTTTGAAGTGAACCCGGTCACGTATGAGGATGTAATAACCGGTGTGTGGGATATGGCCTTTACTCGTACGCTATATTTGGTATTGTCATCCAGGAGGATGGGCCAGTCAATGGAAAGCTGGTTGGACTGCATCACAGGTATGTCCTCTTTGGTCTCGGAATATATTATCTCGCCATCCTGAATCAATTGGAAGGTAAAATCAGCAACGCCGGGACTGGATACGCTTCTGGGCTTTAATACCATGCTTGCGCCGCTGCTGCTGGCGCTGAGATCAACTACCTGAAATCTTGGCAGTACCACAAACCCGTACGAGAATGGATATGATGTTTCATCTACAGATCTGCCATCGACCAGTACGCTGACTGTGGCCACGTAGTTTTTGAATTGGGGTTTTGAATCCCACATGATGACCTTTGTTATTTCCTTGCCTGGTGCTATTGTAAAGTCCAGGCTTGTTTTTTCGATTAATTTATCCCTGTATGTTAATTTGAATATGAGCTGTCCATTATTTACCTGTTCGCTGGATTGTATTGATACGTCCATACTGTTCTCATCTGAGAATGTTGAAGTGATCCATGTAGTCTGGTTTTCACCGACAGAGGCTGGGAAAACAATAAGAGTCAGCAGGATGGCAAGAATATAAATATTTCTGGATTTCATTGCCATATTGTAAGCTGGATTGTGTAAAAAATCTTTCTCTTGACAGTCAAACGTTGCGACGGCACTCTCAACCGCAGAAAAGCTGTGGGGTATAGTAATTAAGATAAATAGCTTGAGGAAGAAGGAATCGAGATTATCCGGTAGTGAACTACTTAACAGTAGATAATATCTGTATCTGGATTTCCAGAGGTGAAATATTTATACTATCTCTATCTATCTGTACTTCCATATGCTTTTGTAAAGAGTCCCGATCTATCCTGTTTTTAGTGAATTTGATCTCAATATTTGGAATGACAGTATCCTGTATTGCAGCTCTGATTGCAATTTTGTCATTAAACATTACATATAGCTCTAAAGGATTTTCGGCATTTAAAACCAATATTTCTTTTGGCGTAATTCTTCATTAAGCTGTTTGAACGTTTGGAAATCCATTTTTTCAATAAATATATCGATATCTTCCGTTCCCCTGGATCGTCCGAAGAGTATAGAAACATAACCACTTACAATAACATAATCTGTATATTTTTCCAGAATTTTGATAAAGTCTATTACAAAAATATCCAGTTTTGAAACCAATTTTTTTCTTAGAATGATATATTAACAGTAAAAATTATGACACAAAAATATTTGTAGCTACATTTCCTCTGACAGTGCAGGCCTATAAATCAATGCGTGGTTCACAGGTCAAAATATGTGGTTTATTGGCGGGTGGAGTTTGAACAAGTTCAATGATTATATTTTGCCTGTATATCTAAATGGTAATCAGGAAAACTAGGTAGATGCCACAGGAAATCTTGTTACTGGCCAGGGTATTTACTTGAGTTAATCATGTTTACTGACTTTCGTGTTATAACTATTTGTCACAAACAGTTTCTGCGCCCATATTCCTTGCCCTGGTAACGAACACCCTGCCCCCTATCGTGGATTCCAGGTATTCGGACACGGCATTTTTCACGTTCACGGGATCCTCTGCCACGGCATATACTGTTGGTCCGAATGAGCTCATACCAGCACCACAGGCACCCTGCTCCTTCATAATCTCCATACACCGCCTTACTTCTTCAGCCTGCAAGCCCACCTCCCGATGCTTGAAACCCACATCCTGGATGCGGTTTACCGCATCCCCGAAAGCATGCATATCCTCTTCCATCAGTGAGGGCAGTATCTCCATCAGTATGATATGTGATACAGCCTGCACCTCCTCCAGCGGCAGGGGGCAGTATTGCTTGAAAATATCCACCTCGCGCTGGGACGAGGCTCCTTTCAGGTCAGGTATGGCAACAACTAGTGGCCATTTAGGGAAATCATGCCGAAACAGCACAGGTCCGGGCGGCACCCGGCTGGCAGCCGAAGGTGAGAATGCACCCTTATCGGCAAACCTGTGACCGCCGTCCACGATAAAGCCGCCGTGCTCAAAGGATTCCACGCCAATGCCTGACGTGCCGCCCCGGCCCACAAGTGCGGCCACCTCACGCACGCTAAGCTCCAGGTCGTACATCACATTGACGGCCCAGCCTGCGGCCAGAGCACCCTGGGTTCCGCTGCCCAGACCCACATGGTCAGGGTATGCTTCCTCAATTGTGATATGTATGCCTTTGTCTTCAGGGATGACAGCCTCGGCTGCGGATCTTATGCGCCCCAGATCACCGCTGCCTGTGACGAACACACCCTCGTTTGTTTCCCTTGCCAAGAGTTTCATTGACGGGTCGTTCAGTGTCAGGCCAACGCCTCCGTCCACCCTACCCAGGGATGCATTCAGGTCTATAAGGGTGATGTGCAGCCGGGAGGGTGTGGTTATCTGTATCATTACAGATAATGACAGTGCTGTTTCATTATAAAACTTAGGAAATGAGTATTACTCAGGACTTTTATATATTAATCCATGAGTGGGTATGAGCACGGCTCAGAACACAGACCTGACATGACAGAAAAGAATCTCAGGTATGCCATCTACGCCACTTCAACCATTTTCATACTTGAGTTGGCAGGATGGATGTATACCAACAGTCTTGCCCTGTTAAGCGATGCGGCTCACATGTTCATGGATGTGTTCGCACTGGTCCTGACCTATGCCGCCATCCAGATAGCAAAGAGGCCGTCCAGCCACAAGGTGACCTATGGTTACCACAGGCTCGAAATATTCTCGGCACTCATCAACGGTATCACTTTAATTATAATCTCGGTATTCATAGCCAGGGAAGCATATTTCCGGCTGATTGAACCGCCCTCGGTCAGGGGTATGGAGATGCTGGTAATAGCAGCAGTGGGTTTGGTAGTTAACCTGTGGGTAACTACACGGTTACACGGCCACCACGACCTGAATGTCAGGGGGGCCTACCTGCATGCGCTGGGCGATACCCTGAGCAGCGTTGCAGTCATTGCAGGCGCCCTGATCATCCTGTTCACTGGCAGCTTACTTGCCGACCCTGTGCTGAGTTTCATGATCGTGGCAGTCATACTACTGGGTTCTGTTAGGCTCATACGCGATTCGCTCCACATCCTGATGGAATCCACACCCAGGCACGTGGACATCAATGAACTGGTTGAGGCAGTGAATTCCATTGAGGGTGTGGAAGGTATTCACGATATCCACCTATGGAGCGTGTGTTCTAATGTACATGCCTTAAGTGCCCATATCCTGGTGGGCGAAATACAGGTATGTGAAACCGTAGCCTTGATCGATGCCATCAACAAGGTAATGGCAGGGAAATTCAATATTACCCAGACCACTTTCCAGTTCGAGAGCGTTGAATGCGGTAGACCCCTTATTCATGGAGTTGAACATTAATATGAGCCCGGAAGTTGGATTATGCCCAAAAAAAAAGACAGACATGTAATGGAAGCCCTTGGTAAGACCAGGGTTGTGGTCGAGAACGGTAAAGTGGTCGAAGTCGGTCAGCCGCAAACTGATTATTGCCCTATTTTTGCCAAGGTAAGGAACATCAGGCAATTCACCCCCGAATCAGTGAAGGGCAACATCGAGTTCAGGATAGAGGATTTCGGGATGTTCACAGATAGGCGGGAGATAGAAATGGAGATTTTCGTGGGTTTTGGTGCCAGTGAGACATTCATGACCGCCCTTTGCAGGGGACTGCTGGATTCCTGTGTCACGGCCTGTGAGGGTGCAGGTACCGTTATTACCAGCAGCCCCACATTGGCGCAGGGGATCGGAAGCAGGATATCCGGTCTGGTCGAAACCACACCCATACCGGAACTCATTCAGCGTATAGAAGAGGCAGGGGGTACGGTACTTGACCCCGGGACGGCAGCACTGGACCAGGTGGCAGGGGTGGAAAAGGCAATTGAGATGGGGTACATGTGCATTGGCGTTTCAGTGGTATGTGCACCAGATGTCAGGAAGATGCGTGAACTTGAAAAGCAGCATGATGTGGAGATTATCACATTTGGAGTACACGTTACCGGTATGGGTGAAGAAGAAGCAAAGGAGTTCATCAGTCTGGTGGATATAACCACAGGATGCACGTCCCACCATATAAGGGAACAAATAAAAGGACATGCACTGGCTCAGTTCGGCACTGCTATTCCTATTTTCGCCATCACTTTACGTGGTAAGGAAATACTGCTTGAGCGGGCAAAAGAGGTCACTGACCCTATACTTATAAACACAATGAAACTGCCGGTATTGCCAGAAGAGAAACAGCCCAGGCCCCTAATATAGGCTAAAAACGTATCTCTTCCAAGTCAAACGTTGAGACGGCACACCCATTCGCAGCAGAGTTGCGGGGTATAGTCATTAAGATTGACCGGAGGTACTTGTGCGGACGTGGTCTAGCGGTATAACAGTGGCTTTCCAAGCCACTGATACGGATTAGATTCTCAGCGGCCGCATATTTTGTTGCTATTTAGTGTTGCAATGAATTACCGGACATTAAAACTGATACAAATATTTTAATGCATGCTTTAATTTGTCTGATTGTCAATATAAGTTTCTTCCAGATGAAAGTTAGATATATTTCTCAGCATATTCGCCAATCACAGGTAGATGGTATTCCTCTCCTGAATATGCTTTATACATCATTAATACCCATGTGATAAATATTACTAACTGTCCAATGACTGGAACATACGAAAGGATAAACCACACAAGACCTAAGATAATCGCCTGCACAGCATGGAACATTACGAACCTGCTTTTGTCAGGTTTATCTTTTTCAATCAAGTAAATAATGATTCCGCTTATAGATCCAAGCAAATAGGCAAGAGCTGCCATTATATTATCATTGTCTTTCGATTCTGTTTTTGCTACAATTTCTGTTTCTACTACAGTTTCGTTTTCATCCATAAAATTATCCTCCATAATGGAATTATAATGATTTATGATATACAATATAGCATTATAATTTAAACTATTAAAAGCCTTTTGCGTTTCAAAAAATTCACAGACTGAGACTGTCGGAAAAGCCTTGTTGTTCAATATTTCAGCTTTACGGTCTAAAGTTGACATGGCGCAGCATAATGATTTAATTAGAATACTAATTTCGAAAGTTTCAATTTAAGCGCTTTTTAGGTACATTTTCGACAATCTCAGACTACTAAGTGTACAATCATACCAGTTATTTCACTTCCATCCAAAATAGAAAAGCAAACCCGAAACTTTTTTAATCCAAATAACCTTTCTATATCGGGATTTAAAATGAACAAGCAACCTGTACTCAATATACTAAAGGATATTTTCCAGGCATATGGATATAATATTGATTCATCATATATTTCGGATCTGGTGGCATCTAAAGGAGTCTCAGACCACATCTACATCAAACTTGATAGTGACGTGGATTATAGCTCAATGCGCAGGTTTGCTGACTCCATAAAGAACACCGA
This sequence comes from ANME-2 cluster archaeon, assembly GCA_014237145.1. NCBI lineage: Archaea > Methanobacteriati > Methanobacteriota > Methanomicrobia > Methanosarcinales > ANME-2 cluster archaeon. The sequence goes on along the minus strand of JAAXOC010000032.1, from coordinate 35,247 downwards.
AGGTACCGGATTATATATCCTGAATAACAGAGCACCGGGTGAAGTTGCCGGTTTTGCCTCCCAGCAGGATATTATATTCTGGGATAAGCATGACCTGGAAAGCCAGATTGGTAAGGCTATCCTGGCAAACACGGAAGGTCTTCCAATGAAACTGGATATATCCCCGCACGATAGCCAAAGGATTGTAGAAAGACCTGAACCGACCCCGGTAGTAGGGTCTCGGGACGACAGCATCTTCGGAATGTTCGCCGAATCACCTGCATCAAAACCTGAACCTGAACTTGCTCCAGTTCCAGTTCCAGTTCCTGAACCAGTTCATGAACCTGCTTTTAAATGGCCCGGACTTGATACACCTCCCGGGCAGACCTACCCGGAAAGTATAGGGACCGGGACATTTGGTATGGATCAGGAAGAAGAGATAGTACGAATCCCCCTCCCCTCCATGCCCATAAACATGGCAAAGACCAGTGCCATCAAGATAAGCCAGGCAAAGATAGGGGAGGTCCAGGACTTACTTTTAAAATTCATACCCAATTATATTTATAAATATGAATTTGATACGAAAAGGAAGTTCAGGTCAAAGATAATTGACCTTAATGGCCAGGGTGAGGGCATGGTAAATGCCATTACAGGTGAGCACACCTTCACCCGTTCCCCAGACATACTGGAATATGCTGAGATCATTACAGAGAATTACCAGATAAAAGAACCAACGATAAGTGACGAGGAGGCTAAGGAAAAAGTATTGGATGCAATTATCCGGAAGCATTCTAATAAGATGAAAGTGGACGAGGTCAAAGGTGATACTATAATCTCAGAAAGCAAGACGCTGTCACCTCTGGAAAATGAGATTGATCTTGCAATAAATATAGTCTATGTTCCAGTGTGGGAAATTCAGGGAAAGCAAAATACTATTGACATAAATGCCTATGACGGGCATATTCTTGAGACTCCCGTAGACGATGATGCGGAGTTTGTTTAGGTATTTGACAGGTATATATAAAAACCTGATGATGTCAATATCTCATTATTTGGGGTTATAAGTATACACTCTGTATTGTGTATATTCTCAATCAGTTTTAGACCTTTGTCGGGTCCAAGTACGAAAACGGTGGTGGCCAGTGTGTCCGCTTCCATGGCCGAACCTGCTATTATTGTTGCACTTAAAAGACTTTGTGATGAGTATCCTGTCCTTGGGTCGCTGATGTGGGAGACCCGGGCAGATTCATTAAAATAGCGCTCATAATTTCCGCTGGTGGCCACTGCCTTGTCTGATATCTCCATGACAACAATAGACTCGCTCTTATTCTCAGGATTTCTAAGTCCCACTTTCCAGTCAGAACCGTCCGGCCTGGTACCAAAATACATGCCGTCGCCTCCGGCATTTACAAAACCACTTGCATATCCGTTATTTTTTAACACTCTGACTGCCTGGTCCACAGCATACCCTTTGGCTATGCCATCCACGGTAATGGACATACCTTCTGCATTGAAGTAAATAGTTTTGTTCTCTGCTGAAATATTAGTATAGTTCACAAGGGTCAGGGTTTCATTAATTTCCTGCCCTGTGGGATATTCGCCTGCAATTATTTTTGTTTTCCACAGGTCAAGTATGGGTTTTATTGTGACATCAAAGGCTCCGTCACTTATATTACTGTAGTATATTGACTGTTCGATTACATAAATGAGGTCATAGGATACGTTATCCACCTGCCCCTCAGCGTTCAATATACCTATTTCACTGTTGGAATCAAAAGTGGTCATTAATTTTTCAATTCGGTCAATTTCTTTAAAAGCACTATTTATTGTGGTTTCTGCATTGGTTTTTGTGCTGACTATCTCTATAGTAACAATAGTCCCCATCAATTGCTGGCTTTCTGCAATGACATCATTGTTGCCCACATTACTTTCTGCAATGAGATTATTGCTACCTCCATTATCAGTACCGGCCGGAAAATGGGTATAGATCGTAAACAGGGCTACTGTTATTACTATCAGCGCAAATAAATATATGATTGTCCTATGTTGGTGGTCGTCCATATCTATTCACACATTATTAGATGCTATATCTATGTTTTGCTATTTATGGTGCAGGTAAAAAACAATTCGATAAATTTAAATAAGGCAGTGTAAACCCATATATAGGGTTCGAAATATGGTGAAATTTCAATATATATTAACATTAAATGAACCGGTGTATGCAAAAATAGCAGCAGACAATGCTATAAAGTTAGCTGAGATGTATAATGCTGAAATTTCCATTATAAATGTAGTAGATAACAATTTGTTCAAAGAAGAAGAAATTGGGATCCAAACTGAATTGGGCCAGACACTGGTTGATAAATACAAACAGATCTGTGAAAATAATGGAATAACTATAAAGAATGTTACTGTGGTAACAGGATCGCCACTATTTGAAATTTTTAAGATGCAAGAGGAGATCGATGCCAGTTTAATTATTTTAGGTGCATCTAAAAATAAACTCGGGAAAATAGCTGAGAAGCTCATAAAAGATGTTAAGTGTCATGTGCTGATAGCCCGTGAAAATACTGCTGGTGATGAGCTATTCAGCAACATTCTTGTTCCGGTGGAAAGTACAAAAGATGCCGAGTATGCTGGAAAATTTGCAGTCAGCATTGCACATCGCTCTCATTCGAATCTGACGGCCTGTCACATTTTTCCACATAAGATAAAGGAGGATGAGAGTAATAAAATAACTAAACCGGTATTAGATATTGCAAAATCAAAAGGAATTCAAGTTGAATCTTTAATAGGGGAAGGAAAATCAGCCGATGAGATTCTAAACATAATTTACGATAAATCCTTTAACCTGGTGGTTATGGGATATTCAGGTCGTGGTAAAGTTTCCAGGTTTGTACATGGAAGTATCTCGGAAAAAGTTATTCATTCGGCAACGTGTTCTGTTTTTGTGGTGAAAAGCATAAGGACAGAAAGAGTATATACAGTTCCAAAATAAAAAAGGTGTAAAAAATGACAAGATTCCAATTTCTGGTTCCTGTTGACGGTTCAGAGAATTCAATGAATGCTGGAAAGCATGCTGTAGAATTGGCCGCAAAATACGGTGCGGAAATATCCATAATATTTGTAGTAGATTCTCATAGATATATCCTGCCCGAAATCCTCAAGATCATACATAGTGCAGGTGAAGAATATGTTGGTCAGATACAAAAAATAGCGGGGGATAGTGGAGTAACAGTCAAATCAGCAAAAGTACTTACCGGAATCCCGGTTGAAACGATTGTAAATGAAGCAAAAGCAATAGATGCGAATGTAATAGTACTGGCATCGAAGGGAGGAGTAGAATCAAAAGGACCATCTATCGGTGTTGTTGCAAATCGCGTATTAAGGCAGTCCCATTCTCATGTTTTGATAGTACGCAGTACTGAGAACAAAGAGCATTACAAGAATATATTGATCTCAACAGACGGGTCAAAGGATGCTGAGTATGCTGCTCATTTTGGTATGAGCATTGCAAAAAGATACAATGCGAAAGTATATGCATGTAACATTGTAGATTCCAGGAACAAAATACTTGAAAGGCATATCACGACATTTGGTGAAACCGGAAAAGGAAGGGTATTAGGAGAATCGATAAACTTTTCCGAAGCCATAATCAAGCGGATGCGGGAACACCTGCTTAAAGATGCTGAAAAGATCGCCGATGGTGTAAGAAATATCGCAGATAAGAAGGGTGTAACTGCAAAAACCATTGTAAAAGATGGAAATACCGCATCTGAGATACTAAAAATTGCTAAAACCAAGGATATAGACCTTATCGTATTGGGCAGCCATGGAAAGGGTTCAATCTCAAAGATGCTACTTGGTAGTGTATCAGAAAAGATAGCATCCACAGCCAGGTGCTCAGTACTTGTAGTAAGAGGTTCCAGGATAGAGATAGTGGTGCCTGAATAATTATATTATGATGATACGCATTTTAATTGTACATTGGATATAATTACTTCAGATTATATTATTGTGATATAATTATACAATCAAAATGATGATAAAACCATTTGCAATTGTTCATAATTAATCACAAAATCTCATAGAAAATAGAAAGATATAAGTCACAACAATAACTCATACACACAATTGCAACCGTATCTTTAGTAAAAATATTAATATAAAAAAGGTGGCCGCTGTTATTTTAGAGTGGATAAAATGAAAGATAAAACAAATAATTTCGGAATAATATCACTATTATTAACTTTTATTATAATATCAGGTTTATTACTGTTTTTCAACCTGACATATTATCCTGAAAAACAAATTATAGTTGATTCGCAGGACGTATTATGGATTGATTATTTGATAAAGTTCTATGTTATCTTCAGTGTTGTCGGCCTCACAATCAATCTGATCCTGATGCATATTATATTTACAAGAATGAAAGGTTTTTATAGAGGGTGATTATTTTGGAGATAGAAAGATTTACTTCAAACCAGATTATTGTTCATTTTATTGCAGCTCTTTCTCTGCTGGTATTATATATTACAGGGATTCCACAGCTATATCCTGAACATCTCGGATGGATACTGGATCTTGTCGGACTGTCAAAAGCGATGTTCATTCACAGACTGGCCGGGTTTGGACTGGTGTCGGTAGCTGTGTATTATCTTATATATTCTATTTTTTCAGTAATAATTAATGGTAGAGAATATTATAGCAAGATTCTATTCCCTACGTCTGCTGATATAATTGATTATGTGAATGATAACCTGTCAATACTGGGTATGCAGCAACAAAGAATTGATTACGATAAATATAGCTGGCTTGAAAAAGGCCTGATCTGGAGTGTTATTATAGTAGACTGTATCATCATGGGTATAACAGGCATTATCCTTTTTGCACCATGGTCATTTACATCTATTCTTCCATTGTCGTATTTGATGACCATAAGGTTAGTACATGCCAGTTTCGCTATATTGAGCCTTTGTGTCATTCTGCCACATTTCTATTTAGTCCATTTGAGCCAATTTAAGTTCCCTATGTCAAAAAGTATGTTTACAGGGACAATTTCCGAAGAAGAAGCAAGAGAAGAATATCCGAAATGGTACAGAGAGGTTACAGGTGAGACTCATGATTGAAAAAATTGGTTTTCCACTGGTATTGTTTGCAATGCTGACAATTGTCCTTGTTGAAACAAATATAATGACCTCTGGTACTCTTATTACTGTTGGGCTGAATTTAGCCCTTGCTCTGGTATTGACACAGATCTTAGCACTGTTATATGGTTTTTCCAAATCGCTGAAAATATTGAATAAAACGCGGCGCCATCCGCTTTATTCACCAGCCAGGGAAGCGTCTATACATGCACAAAAGAAATAATGTAAAATTGCTATACGAAAAATAAATGACAATAAATGTGGGATTAAATTGAAAAAAATAATCACAGTACTTCTAATTATCACATTAATAGCTCTTATTACAATCTCTTACGGCAACCTTAATTATAATGGAAACCAGGCTAAAGCTACTCATTATATTAGTACAGGTCCATGGGAAGATAGTAAATGCAAAGGCTGTCATCATGATGCAAATGAAGATTTAGTCAACTCGTATCATGTACAACAAGTCAGCAGGAAGTCTATAGATGAACAATGGGATCTGCTGTTTTTAAATCTTGTTAACAGGGAAGGGACTAATAAATTGGTCAGAGGGTGCGACCAGTGTCATACACAGGGTATTCCCACACACACTTCAAGCATTGCTACTGCTGCCATGCAAGTAGAATGTACTAACTGCCATATAAAAGATGAGTCGGTATATACAATTCATGATGCTGATGGAATTATTGGAAGTAGTATAACAACTGATTGTGCAACATGCCATTTGGATGACACGAACAATGATAGTGAAATACTTTACTGGACCAGTCCTTCTGCTAACACTTGTGCCAATAAGTGCCATTTGTCCGATGTTGCGATCAGTGCCGAGATGTGGGGTAGTGATGATTTTGCATCCTATGACGTTCATGCAAGTGCTGGTGTTGGATGCCTGGATTGTCATGTGACGAATGACCATCAGATCGGCAGGGACAGCATTCCGGTTTTTTCAGAAACGGTTCAGGACAATTTCTATCCCATGAAATCATGTATTGACTGTCATTCAGAAGTCACACATGGAATGGTCGTAGATGCTCATATTAAGACGGTGGGATGTGAAGCATGCCATATACCTGTACTACCAGGTGGAGAGCTACCGGGCGGTATGCCAATATCTTCAATAGATTATTCGAACGGTTATAGAAAGGTCACAAATGAATGGCAGGATTTTAATCCTGTATTGGCCTGGTTCAATGGTTCAGAAGAAGGTATACCTCATTCTTGTGACAAAGATGATCCTGATGCGGTAATTAAACCTTTTAATGTGATAACCATATCCTGGTGGGATGAAGGAAATGATGTGGACATTCGTAACAATCCTAACACAAGTACGCACAGGGGCAGTCCCATTGTCCTGTCACATGTGAGAGCTATCGGTATTTCAACTGATATTGAAGAGAGCACAAATAGAATGCGAACATTTGATTTTAATTATGACAAGATCCCTGATTATCCTAATGCAGTATTGAGGCGAGTGGATGCATATTATCTGGTAAGCCACAACATAGTAGGAGCAAAAAGTGCTATGGAAAAAAGTGCACTATGGTGTGCTGACTGCCATGGCAATACTTCCAGGATAGACTGGACACTATTAGGATATGAAGCAGACCCTGCCCAGACAGATCCGCCAACTGATTTTACCACTTATGAAATCACCGTAGATGTAATTCCGGAAAGACCAAAACCGGTAGAGGTGGTTAAATGACAACAGAAGACGTGAAAAAGGTTAAGGATAAAGAGGTTCGAAAGCAGGTAGTTATTCCATTGTTGCAGCACATCGGTACTGTTTGCGAACCGATAGTGGATAAAAAAACTGACGTGCTCGTCGGCCAAAAGATCGGAGAGGGGAATGATGAGTTCAGTGTCCCGGTCCACTCCAGTACTGCAGGACATGTTGTTGCTATTGAAGAACGGCCCCATCCTGTTTGCGGCAGCGTACCGAGTGTCATTATTGAATCAAACGAAACAAACGATACTATTGAATTTAAAACCAGTAAAAATCCCTCAAAGGAATATATCATCAGTGCACTGAAGGATTCGGGAGTGGTTGAACTTAACGGGTACTCCCTTTATAATATGCTCACATCTGAAAAACTGATCGATACGGTTTTAATAAATCTTTCTTTTTCAGGTGATGTGAGCAGTAATTGTGCACCGGAAAATATAACAAGTATCATCGAAGGGATGAATCTGCTCATCAAAGCTTCTGATGCACAGCAAGGAGCCTTCATTATTCAAAAGGATGATAGACAGCTTATATCAGCTATTGAATCCGGGTTGTTTGAAGAAGCAGATATTGAAATATTCACTGTCGAGCAGAATTATTCACCATCTATGGCAAACCTTCTTACGTATGAAATAACTGGTATGCAAATTCCTAATACCTGCACACCTCTGGATGCAGGTGTGTTACTATCAAGCGCTGGTAGTGCTCTGGCAGTTCGCAAAGCTGTGCTAGAGGGTATACCCCAGATCACGGTCAATGTCACAGTCACAGGAGCAGTACACAACCCTGGAGTAAAAAATGTGAGGATTGGAACCAGTATCAAGGAAGTTATTGATTCCTGTGGTGGTTATTCAGGCGAGCCGGGTAAGATCATAATGAACGGGATATTCAGTGGTACAGCCCTGTCCACAGATGAAGTGCCGGTAATTAAATCTACTTCCCACATCATTGTCCAGTCCAGTGATGAAGTACTACATGAGATACCGGGCCCATGCATTCAATGTGCCAGATGTGTGGATGTATGTCCTGCTAATATCCTGCCAGGCAGGATTGCATCCTTTGCAGATATGGGTATGCATGATGAATGCTTTAAACTACATGTTAACAGCTGTGTTGAATGCGGTCTGTGTGTTTATGTGTGCCCATCCAGCAGACATATATTGCAGTTGATCAAGTATTCCAAGACAGTACTGCAGCAGTTATTGAAATATGAGGATGAACAAAGATCTTCCGGCTGTCTCTCATGCGATGCACCATGTCTTGCAAGTACACCATTCATTTCAAACGGAGGAATATTATGAAACTAACAGTTTCACATCCATCCCACATCAGGGAAGGAGTTACTATCAAGACTATTATGTGGAGCAAGGTAGCAATTCTGGCGTTTATCAGTCTACTGGCTGTAGGTATGTATGCCAGTTCATCAATCACATTAGGTTTATCAGCACTGGCACTGGTACTGGTAAGTGTTCTGGCTGCTGTGCTTACTGAAGCCGGTATTCAGAAATTAACAAACCAGGAGTTAACAATTCGAGACGGAGATGCTGTATTGATCGGATTGATAATGGCACTACTACTACCGCCAGATATTAAATTATGGATACCAGTGTTGGGAGCATTCTTTGCTGTAGCTCTGGTAAAGCACGGGTTCGGCGGTCTTGGGTCCACTCTGTTCAATCCTGCAATAGCTGCATGGGTGTTCATGAACATGTCCTGGGGAGCACTTACAGGGTCAAAATCCATACCACATGTAGGTGAATATACTGATCTTTTAATGGAATTCGGTGCAGGAAGAATGGCGGAAGTGTCCTCTGTGGTGCTGATCATTGGGGGACTGTATCTCATATATAAGAAATATATTGACTGGAGAATCCCTTTACTTTATCTTTCAAGTACGATCATTGTGGCAGTAATACTTGGTGAGGAACTCTCATATGTCCTGACAGGAATGCTATTTTTAGGAGTGTTCATACTGGCTCCGGATCCCACTACTTCCCCGATCACAAAGAACGGCAGGATAATATACGGATTGTTATGTGGTATAATGACAGTGATCTACGGATATCTTACATATAATTATGTCGTAGCTGTACTGTATACAGTATTCTTTGCCAATGCAGTTGCGCCGTTCATTGAAAAAAATACTTACCCCAAACCTGTAAATGAGGTGCCGGCATGAAAAAAGAATATATCATGGTTATGGTGAAAATGGTAGCAATGTCAGTAATTGCTGCTGTAATATTAGGGGGTCTGTATATACCCACACAGGCGCAATTAAAAATATACCAGGAGGAGCAAAGACAGCTTGCCCTGGTAGATGTGCTTCCTGTAGCCGACCATTTTGAAGCTGTTAAATCAGGTGAAGAAACATTATTTTACCAGGCATTCGATGCAAGCAATAATCTTGTCGGATATTGTTTTTTCCATGATCAACCAGGTTCGCAGGGCACGATCACATTAGCGGGTGGAGTTGATACTGAATATACGGTAACCGGAGTAAAGATCATGACACATGCCGAAACTCCGGGTCTGGGTGCAAAGATCACTGAATCGTTCTTTACCGATCAGTTCAAGGGAGTTGCAGTAAGTGACCTGATGCTTTCTAAAAATGACGGTGCAATAGATGCAATCACAGGTGCTACAGTCTCTTCACAGGCAGTGATAGACGGAATACATGTAAAAATTGGTGAGATTAAAGCAAATTAATGATTATTGAGAGGGATATATTATGGCAGATATGACAATTTCAGGTGAGTATTTTAGAGGAATTGTAAAAGATAACCCTATTTTCAGTCTCGTACTTGGACTGTGTCCTGTACTTGCGGTCACCACATCCGTAGAGAATGCTATAGGTATGGCGGGAGCGGCTTTGTTTGTCCTGTTAGGATCAAATGTTATAGTGTCTGCACTGAGAAAACAAATACCACCGATCACCCGTATTCCGATGTTCATTATTATAATTTGTACTTTTGTTACCATGATTGATATGTTAATGGAAGCGTACACACCACCGCTGTATAAGTCTCTGGGAATATTCATCCCGTTGATTGTAGTTAACTGTATTATTATCGGACGGGCCGAAGCCTATGCCAGCAAGAACACTGTTAAATTTTCTATTATTGATGCATTGGGCATTGGTACCGGTTTCCTTCTCGTATTGGTGCTCATCGGAGCTATCAGGGAGCTGTTAGGAACAGGAGCAATTGTACCCTTTGGATTTAAATTGATCAGTATACCCATAACACCTTCTACGTTTATGATACTGCCGGGAGGGGCGTTCATGACTATTGGTGTATTAATGGCAATGGTAAATTATAACCGCATCAGAAAAGCAAGAAAAGGGGGACAGTAAATGGAAGATAGTTTATTTTCAATTGCAATTAACGGGATATTTGTAAAAAACTTCCTGCTTGTCCAGTTCCTAGGGCTGTGTTCATTTGTGGGTGTATCAAAGGAGACTAAGAGTGCTGCAGGCATGTCGGCTGCGGTATTATTTGTCATGATAATGGCATCGGTAGCTTCATTTTTGATATATACTTATCTCCTTTTACCCTTTGGGCTGACCTTCTTAACAACAATCAGTTTTATTATTGTGATAGCTTTTCTTGTGCAGCTTGTTGAGTTCATTATTCGTAAATTCAGTCCTCCTTTGTACCGGTCGCTGGGTATATTCCTACCTTTGATAACCACCAACTGTGCCATTCTTGGTGTTGTGATACTTAATGCAAGGCTTGATTACAACTTTGTCCAGAGTCTTTTCTATGGTATTTCAGCCGGTCTGGGATATTCTATGGTGATGTTGTTTATGTCCGCTATCCGTGAGAAGGCCAATTCGTTGAAGGTTCCGGAAGCTATTGAAGGACTGCCACACGCATTCTTTATTACTACATTGCTTTCAATGGCATTTGTCAGCTACTTCGGAGTGATACCAACATGAATCCGGTAGCTATTATCGCTGGATCTGCAGTTGTAATCGGAGGTATAGGGTTCTTAGTCGGTATTATACTGATATGGGCCTCTGAAAAATTTGCAGTTGAGGTCAATCCTCTTGTGGAAGAAGTCAATGAAGCACTGCCGGGTGCTAACTGTGGAGCATGCGGATATGCAGGGTGTGCTGATTTTGCTGAAAAAGTAGTGGACCAGGTGGCACCGATTGATGGCTGTCCCGTAGGAGGATTTGACGTAGCGAAAGTCATCGGCGGGCTGCTGGGCCAGGAAGTAAAAGAGGCCGAAAGTATCTATCCATTTGTCAGGTGCAATGGAGGTATACACTGCACAGATAAGATCGATTATGATGGTATTGAAGACTGTAAAGCGGTTATGATGCTTTCAGATAGTGAGAAAGGATGCAGTTACGGATGCATAGGCCGGGGAACATGTGTGCGTGCATGTCCGTTTAATGCACTGGAGATGGCGGATGATCGGTTACCGCATGTTATTAAAAATCTGTGTAAGAGTTGCGGGATATGTGTTGAAGCATGTCCGAATGATATACTTGTTATGGCAAACGATACTGAACAAGTGCATGTACTCTGCAGGTCATATGATAAAGGTAAAGTTGTAAAGTCAGTGTGTGAGTTTGGCTGTATAGGATGCAAGATATGCGTAAAGAACTGCCCGGCTGATGCTATTACAGTAACTAATTTCCTGGCTGAGATCGATCAGGAGAAATGTACCAACTGCGGACAGTGTATTGAGAACTGCCCACAAAAGTCGATTCAGATGACGGAATACGTTATAGAAGCGGTAGCAGTATAATAGTCCGGATTGCTACTGGTTTAATACAGATTATTTCACAGTAATATATACATCGCAGTAGTCATCACCATGACCGAGTAGTTTGATTATTTCAACTTCGGCCAGTGTCCCAAATGCATATTCAATTGCTCCTTTGAATATCTCCCTGTGCATATGGCATTTATTGAAATCGTCTGCATAAGAACATTCATGTACTGTGTACTCCATTGAGTTTGTACGTATCTCCCATTGAGACTTTATCTGCGTATCAACCACTTTAAAGGCGTTTGCAAAAGTAGTCAGGTCCCAATGCCTTGATCCGTATTTCTTTTCATGATAGATTATGATCTGTCTTCCTAACCTTCGTCCAAAGACCTGCAGTTGTTCCAGGAAATCAATTTTTTCAAGAGTTTTGACGAAATTCACAAACTCCGATATTATCTTTGGTACTTCATCTATATTTTCGGATAATTTTACGAACAACTCACTGATCTTGTTGTCAATTTCCGGATGATGTGTCAGATATATATATGAACTGGTGATCTCTGAATCATAATTATAACCGCTTTTTTCAAGAATACTGAGGAAAATATCCTTAATATTCCTCACAGCTTTCATATTCCTGAATCCGTGCCTGATTTTAAGATCATTTCCTTCAATATATATCTTATCGACCATTCGTGATGTCTCAGCAACAGTCTTAATTGTATGTAAAAACGCAGCGAATGGCATTTCTTCCAGCGGACGTATATTCTCACTTTCAATTGTCAGTATAGCTTTTGGTATCTTACCGATCAACAGATCTTCATAAAAATTTCGGTGAATAGTAACCAGGTTATAGCTGGAGGCACTGTGCTCATTAATGAGGCAATGCCAGAAATTCGGATGAGCTGTTAGTTCTTTTTCTATATTTACCATGTATCCAAGGTTATCTACAAGATTCTGCAAAGCTTCATCATTAGATTTCTTTTCTTGTAGTTCTATCTCGATCTCATCCAGTTGTGGGTGGACTGAAATAATACCCAGGTTCTTGTATATTGCCAGGTATTTACTCAATATGATCCCTAAAAAATAAATCCTTTCTTTGTAGTTGCTGTTCAATGTAATAGTGGCATATGTAGGATTATCATTATCATCAGAATCGATCATCACATCAACATGCCATCCGAAATCCCTGCACATATTATTTGTATAATCCTGCAGTTCTGGGATAGTAGTAATACTGAAAGGATCGATCATGTAGTCAAGTGTTTGTTTATCAATGATCAAGCCCTTATCTTTTTTCAGCAACCAGTGGAATACAGGGGCCTGGATGATGACCTGATCTTCTCCAATCTCTTTTAAATTGGTTATTAATGATTTTGCATCTTCCATCGTATCATAATATTGAAGTGCAATTGCTGTTAAGTCAACAGCTTCACGAATTGCTGCACTAAGATTGCCATGATGTTTATCGATCAAGGGCTGCAATTTACTTACATGTTCAGGTTCTAATGCAATATGTTTTCTCTGTACCATAACAAACTATTGTGCCTTAACAAACTATAATTAATAATAATATTGTATTTCCATTGTTTCCTTATATATAAATATCTTGTGGGGATTTGTGATTAAAAATATAATGAGTTGAATGAATATTCGATTGAATGAACAATTTCTGCAGATTATGAAGTATTTTATCAAATAATGATGTAACCTTAGATATTTACATATACTATACCAGATTTTAAAATATAATCACAAAAAGCAATCTAGATTGACAATCATATATTTATCTATCCCATTAAATAGGATATATGACATGATAAATAATGTACTTTCAAAGGGGCTATAACAATGGATATAGCAAAACGAATTCAACTGGTGGTTGATAGATCTGCAAACTCTAAAAATGCTGCAGATCAAGCTGTAAAAATGGCAAAAGAACTTAACGCCGAGCTTTCTTCACTATATGTAGTGAATACTCATATGCATAAGACCCCGAATGTTATCAAAGCTATGGTCAGGACAGGTAAGAAACAACTTATAACCATAAAAGAGACAGCTTCAAACATGAAGATCAATTTAATCACATCAACGGTTCTGGTTGGGGGTCCTACAAATGATATCTTAAAAGAAACAAAGTTCAACCAGGCAGACCTTTTAATCATAGGTGCCGGAGAGAACAGTCCTCAAGGTAGTGTGCCTGGGAAATTAATTCGAAAAGCCAAATGCAACCTCTTGCTGGTTAGAAGTGATCCGGCAATTGGAGATTTTACCAAAATACTTGTACTTACCAATGATATAAAACTGGAACGGGCACCATTATTTGCAGCAAACATGGCTAAGCGATATAGCGCAGAACTCACAGCATGCTACGTTGTTGATGTGGAGCAGGCAATGATCAGAGACAGGATTGTATATCTACAGGAGGCTTCGAATTGCAATATTGCCCGCATGCCTCACAGGGCACTTGGTGAAAAAGTTCCAATTTCACCAACGTTGCTTGATAAACTGAACACAGATCAGACAAATGAAGGATATAGAGTTATAGATACTGTGGCAAGGATAGCAAAGGATGCAGGTGTTGATGTAAATTCAGTAATTCTTAAGGGCAAACCTGCTGAAGAGATCATTAAGTATGCAGAAGAAGGGGATTTTGATCTGATAGTCATGGAACACACATCAAGAAGTAAAGTATCGCAACTTTTATTGGGAAGTATCCCTGAAAAAGTTGCCAGAAATGCTTCATGTTCCGTAATGATAGTAAATAGAGCATCATAATTAAGCTCAATTGAGTATGAAAAAGACGATTGATTTATATAGCAAGCAGATAAAACTCAAAGAAGGATGAACTAAAATGGTAAAAAAAATTCAGCTATTGGTTGACAGTTCACCGGATTCAGATGTTACAGCCATGCGAGCTGTTAGTATGGCCAGCCATCTTGATGCGGTGATTGTAGCGACTGAGATAAGAGATACGCGTAGATTTGATTCCTACAGGAAAAGCGAAAAAGCGAAGATGTTATTCGGACGCAAACTTGAAAGGATCAGTGACCTTGCGGCAGACAGGGGCGTCGAAATCTGCGATGAAAAAAGTAGTAAAGCTGTTGTAGATCAGTCAAAGGATATCCTGAAAGTTGCAGGTCACATTCACCCGAACGTGGTTGTATCAAGTGCACTTGATAGTGCAAGAAGAGTAGGGTTAAGTGATCGTGCATCAGAATTGTTCAAATATTCAAAGCACAACCTGCTTTTAGTCAAAGACCCGCAACATGATGCAAACGATTTCCAGAATATCCTTGTTTCTGCAGATAGCCCGTTCGACATCTCTGATTATACTACTGAATTTGCTGAAAGTTATAACGCAAAACTCACAGCTGTTAAGGTAGTAGACCTTGAAGAGGGCTTGGTCAAAGAGCGGCCTGTTTATCTATCTGAAGTGTCTTCTTCACCGACACCGGGAATGCCACGCAGACAACTTGGTGATACTGTAAAGACATCAGAAACACTACTCACTAAAATGAAAGAGAGCGGAATAAGAAGGGGTCAGGCTATGGTAGATGCAGTAGCAGATGTTGCGCATGATAGAGGAGTAGAAGTTGAAACAAAGGTGCTGATTGGTAAAAGGGATGATGAGTTAGCGAAATTTTCCAAACAGCAGCAGATCGACCTTCTGATGTTAGGGTCGAATAGAGAGAACCTGATTAAACGACTTATGCATAAAACCGCACCGGAATCCATCGCCCGGAAGGTTGATAGTTCTGTATTTGCAGTAAGAAAAGTAGCTTGAGTCATAGATATCCAGCCAAGTATACAAAAACAAAATCCTCGCTAGCGCTCGGATTTTCTTGAGTACATCAAGTTATACTTGATATACTATAAAAAAACCACAGAGGTTTACAGAGAATTTAGAACTCTGTTAACCTCGAATTTTTTTTAAAAAGTGCACTTACTTAAAAAAAGCTATTTTTTTACCTGGTTTTGAATATCTACGATAAAAACCTCAAGAAGGTCATCCAGTACCGCACCATTGAGCCCGAGGTTGTCAGCAGCTTCTGCCAGTTCATGATAAGTAACACCTTCGATCTCACAGAACTTGGCTGTATAGATATTTGAGAATGCCAGAGGCATTGCAAGTGTATTCTGGATCCATTTAACCAGAATACGTGACTGTGTACCCTTATCTACTTCACTGAACGAGACATGCGAGTCGAACTCATCAACTATTTCCTGACCGTATTTGCGAAGGAACTTCTGTATCTTTCCATCATAATTTTCCATATTAGCCTGGGCTACCTTGCATATTGCCGATAAGGTCTTATTAATGTCAGCCTCACTAACATCATTTAAATGAAGAATATCAGTGATAGTCATTATGCGCTTATTGTCAGGATCGGCCATACCGTTATCCATTATTTTAACATTTGCCAGGTCCTCGATATCCAGTAGGTTCAATTCTGAAATATTGTCTGACAGAGAACGCGCATCTAAATATGAATGTTGTGTAAGTTCTGCAAATATGCAGTAGACAAGTTCATTCCAGCGGGAGTGCTCATCCTCCCATTTATAATCAGTCGGTAGAAGCTGCCGATACTGCGTATAGATATTTGAGATGCGTACTTCCAAAGCGGCAACCCGCTCAGGTTCTGTCTCTTTTGTTGATGCTTTTTTTAATTTTACCATCATAATACCTTCCTTTGTAATCTTGTATTAATTGCAGTTCCTTTCGTTTATTAGAAGAGGAATATTGCAATATCGTAAGAGTTCAGGGTTATTAAATCTTTGGTTTCAGGGAATTTTTATATTCCTCATGTCTGTTCATATCTGGTCAGTATTTTGAAATCAAATCTGTATAACAGGCTGTCCCAAAACTAAAAGCGTGTGTACAAATCAAATGAAATCTATCTCATCTGGGATAATAACATTGAATTATAATCAATGATTGCCCAATTATGATAAAATATAGCCGAATTGTATAATGTGAATTTGTTTTGGGACAGCTTGATAAGTGTATTTTAATCTTAGAAATGTGTGTAAAAAATCCCATAATGTGAATTGCAACGGTCATATTTTTAGCAAATATAAAAAATAACATAAATATAAGTATAAAAAATAATTGTTAGTATAAATTTTAGTATGAGACTGTCGAAAAAGTACCTAAAAAGCGCTTAAATTGAAACTTTCAAAATTATTATTCCAACTAAATCATCATGCAGCGCCATGTCGAGTTTAGACCGTAAAGCTGAAATATTGAAAAACAAGGCTTTTCCGACAATCTTAGTATAAATTAATTCGACATTGACCTTTTTTTTAATTTTCATCGAAACATATTAACCACATATTTATATAGTCCATATATTTACCAAAATTTATAAATATTATAGGCTGGGAAAGAGGAAGAAAGGTGATTCATCATGAATATTAAAGACATTATTACAACTTTTATTATTTTATTCACTTTCTGGGTCTTACTTTCAGCACATTTTGATCTATTCCACATTGGTTCAGGTATTATTTGTTGTGCCATAATTGCTTTTGCATCACATGACCTCCTTTTTCAGGATACAGGGGATCACCGCTTGACAAAGACCGTACGTTTCACTACTTACCTGCCCTGGCTCATATATCAGATAGTACTTGCAAATATTGATGTAGCAAAACGGGCACTTTCCCCCAGTATGCCGATAGATCCGCAGATCATTTCTTTTAAAACAAAACTTAAAAGCGAGGTCGCTCGTACCGCTCTTGCAAATTCGATAACACTCACACCAGGTACAGTTACCGTTGATATAATTGATGATATTTTCTATGTACATGCCATTGCCAAAGAGCCTGCAGATGATCTTCTAGAGGGGACGATGGAGCGTAAAATTGCTCATATCTTTATGGAGGACTGATCATGACCGGGATAATACAGATGCAGGATATCTTTTTATCAGTGGCTATTATCATAGTTATTGCAAGTTTTGTATCATTATATCGCGGAATAGAAGGTCCGGGTATTTTCAACAGGATCATTGCAGTAAATGTGATCGGTACTAAAACAATCGTATTGTTAGTACTTATAGGGTTTATCTACGAAAGACCGGATTTTTTTGATATTGCACTGGTTTATGCCATCCTTAATTTCATTATGACAATAGCAGCAACGAGGTACTAAAACGAGAGGATGATAAGTATGTTTGACTCGATTATAATCATCATAGTGGTTTTACTTTTATTAATTGGTCTATTCTTTATGCTGGCTGGCACAATTGGATTCGTGCGCTTTCCCGATTTCTATTCCAGGATGCATGCGACAGGCAAGTGTGATACGCTCGGTGAAGGGTTGATGCTGTTCGCATTAATTATTTATGAGACAGGATATGAAGGTTTATTCAAGGGTGATCTTGAACATGCATCATTCGTTAGCATCAAGATCATACTTCTGATACTTTTCATTTTACTGGCAAATCCCACCTCGACCCATGCAATTGCAAAGGCTGCGCATGATGTAGGACTACAACCCTGGAAGAAAACAGATGAGACACAATGGATCTATGATCAGGATTTGGGGACTGATGAAGTTATGAATGGAGGTGAGATAAAATGATATGGGTGCTTGATATTACCCTGCTGCTGTTTCTTGTAGTCTGCGCAATCGCTGCCATATCAATAAAAGACCTGCTTTCAGCAGTGATCATCTTATCAGCATACAGCCTGATCATGGCTATAGTCTGGGTAGAAATGCATTCGGTGGATGTAGGGTTCACTGAAGCCGCAGTAGGAGCCGGTATTACCACAGTGCTTTTTATTGCAACACTTGCCAGAACCGAAGGGAGGAGTGAAGATTGAAATTAGCTGCACTTTTGGTTGTGATATTGGCAGGCGGTATGCTTATTTATGCAGGGCAGGATCTGCCAGCGTTCGGTGATCCGGAGTCGCCAGCGTACAAGCATCCGATTATAGAGCATTACATAACCCATTCCGAGACCGAATCTGGTGTGGGAAATATTGTAACTGCTTTACTGGCAAATTATCGAGGTTATGATACTCTCGGTGAGGTCACTGTGATCTTTACTGCGGGAATGACTGTCATCCTGCTCCTTCGGAGGCGTGAGATATGAGCGGGATACAAGAAAGCGTGATCATACGCACAGTTGTCCGGATCATGGTGCCGTTTATTCAAATATTTGCCCTGTATGTCATCATGCACGGATCAAGCGGACCTGGTGGTGGTTTCCAGGGAGGTGTGATATTTGGTGCCAGCATTATCCTCTATACTATGATCTACGGCCATAAGGAAGGGAAAAAGAGGATGTCTGATAAACTTAGCAGGATACTTTCCAGTTCCGGAGTTGCCATTTTTGCATTTACTGGGATATTATGCCTGGTCTTTGGAGGAATGTTTCTCCAGTATGGCGTGGTCCCGCTGCTACCTGATGACCCGGCCCAGGTTTCCAGACTCCTTATTGATGTGGTAGAGATCGGTATAGGTATAACAGTGCTTGCTGTGATGATATCGCTATTTTTTGATGTCTCACCTCCTGAACCGGAAGAGGAAGAACTTGCAGCTTCAGAGGAGGCAGGACAATGAGCGGAATTATCGAGATAATCAGTGCTGAATTTAATTACTGGATATATGTTACACTGATGATGATCGGGTTCTATGCAATGATCGCAAAAAAGAACCTTGTTAAAAAGGTCATCGGAGCAAATATATTCCAGACAGCAATCTTTTTGTTCTATATATCACTTGCAGAGGTCAAAGGCGGCACAGCCCCTATCCTGCTCCACGGTCACGACGGTGCTGATGTGGCACATGAAGCAGTGAATGAAGTGATATATGTGAACCCACTGCCGCATGTACTGATACTGACTGCAATCGTGGTTGCCGTAAGTACAACAGCAGTAGCGCTAGCTTTGATCATCAAGATCTACCAGGAGTACGGATCTCTCGAGGAAGATGTGATCCTCGCATACAGGCGGCAACTGCAGCCTGAGTTTTCAGAGTATGCAAGGCAAAAACAGGAGGGTGAACAGTGACCGGATTTGATTTGATAACTGACCACCTGCCTGTACTCACTGTTGTAATTCCGCTTATAGCTGGCTTTTTAACACCCATGATCGGGTGGATCGACCGCAAACTTTGCTGGTACTGGGTAATGCTGACCATGTTTGCTGTACTTCTTATGACGTCAAGCAACCTTTATACTGTGATCACCAGCGGTACGATACATTATCACCTCGGCGGCTGGACTCCGCCGATAGGTATAGAATACGTAATCGACCTGCTAAACGGTTTTGTGTGTTTGATCATTGCATTTATCGGATTGATGGTGGGTATATATTCTATCGAAAGTATTAAAAAAGAACTTCCGAATAAGATTATCCCGTTCTATTCCATCTTCCTGTTGCTGATTACCGGACTTATGGGCATGACCATCACAGGTGATATTTTCAACTTTTATGTATTTCTTGAGATCTCATCACTGACAGCTTATGCACTGATAGCAATGGGTGACCGTGGAGACGGAGTAGTAGCAAGTTTCAATTACCTTATCATGGGAACAGTAGCAGCATCGTTTATCCTGCTTGGAATTGGATATCTCTATGCTGTCACTGGTTCGCTAAACATCGCTGACATGCAGGGTCTTCTACCAAGTATCTATGATAATAAGGTGGTACTTGCCGCACTTGCCTTCTTTATGGTAGGGTTCAGCATTAAGGTCGGTCTGTTCCCGCTGCATGCCTGGTTGCCTGATGCTTATACACATGCACCCTCAGCAGCCAGTGCATTGATAGCAGGACTTATGACAAAAGTCGGAGCATATGCAATGATCAGGTTCATGTTCAGTGTCTTCACACCGGAATTTGTGATAGATATAACCAGGATGGCTGAAATCCTCACCTGGGCTGCTGCGCTGGCGATTATTGTAGGATCGGTACTTGCAATAGCTCAAAGCGATATCAAGCGTATGCTTGCATATTCAAGTATCAGCCAGATCGGGTATATCCTGCTGGGTGTAGGGCTTGCGAACGTGATCGGAATGCAGGGTGGACTGCTGCATATATTGAACCATTCACTAATGAAATGCGCTCTCTTTTTAGTAGCAGGTGCCATATTCTACAAGACAGGTATTAGAAACCTGCATCAGTTCCAGGGACTTGGCAAGAAGATGCCGGTAACGACCACAGTGTTCCTGATAGCAGGTCTTTCAATGATTGGCGTACCAGGTACCGTAGGTTTTACGAGTAAATGGTATCTTGCACTCGGGTCGATAAATGCAGGGCAGTGGATCTTTGTGATCGTTATCCTGATCTCAAGCCTGCTCAATATAGTATATTTCTGGCGGGTATTTGATAATATCTGGTTCGGCCACCCGCATGAAGTTGAGCATATCAAACGAGATGAAGCACCGCTTTCTATGCTGATACCGATGGTAATACTTGCCGTACTGTGCATATTCTTCGGACTATTTGCATATTATCCGCTGCACTATGTACTTGAACCGCTGTCAAATGCACTGCTTGGAATAGGAGTACTTCCGTGAGGTGATAAATAATGGCAATAGAAACAGTTCATTCAATAACTCCCGCACTTGCAGTGCTTGTTTCGATGGTAGCATCAGTGCTGATCCTTGCATTTGGCAAATACCCGAATATCAGGGAAGGCTGGACATTTGTGGCAGCTTTTATCAAGTTCTCCTTGGTGATCTCTATGCTGCCTTTAATACTTGATGGTAAAGTAATCACTTATACAGTAATTGAGATGCTACCTAATCTACCTATTGCGTTCAAGGTCGATGCATTTGGAATACTGTTTGCAATAACATCATCATTTTTATGGATTTTCGTGTCATCCTATTCCATAGGATACATGCGCACACTTAAGGAACATGCGCAGACACGATATTACTTCTGTTTTGCGATAGCGCTTTCATCAGCAATAGGGATAGCGTTCTCAGCTAACCTGGTCACGCTCTTTTTATTTTATGAGCTGCTCACGATATCTACATATCCGCTTGTTGCACATACAGAAACTTCTGAGGCTATCAGTTCAGGCAGGAAATACCTGACATACCTGATGATAGGAGGCATATCTCTGCTGTTCTCGATCATAGTGGTTTACCATTATACAGGCACGACAGAATTTTCATTTAGCGGTATTGCCGGGCTGGAAACTCTACCAAGAACAATGCTCTTTATACTGTTTATTACATTCATGGTCGGATGCGCAAAGGCTGCGTTCATGCCGCTGCATGCCTGGCTGCCTGCAGCCATGGTCGCTCCGACTCCTGTAAGTGCTCTACTGCATGCTGTAGCTGTGGTGAAAGCAGGTGTGTTTACTGCTATACGGGTAATACTCTATGTGTTTGGAATTGACCTGATGGAAATAAGTGGTCTGTGGTTGTATATGGCATATTTTGTCTCGATAACTATCATTCTTGCCTCAATATTTGCAATGACGCAGGATAATCTTAAAAAGAGACTTGCGTATTCCACAGTAAGTCAGTTATCATATGTAGTATTGGGAGCAGTGCTGATCACGCAGCACGGCATTACAGGAGGGATGCTCCATATCCCGTACCATGCATTTATGAAGATCACGCTGTTCATGTGTGCCGGGGCCCTGATAGTGACAGCAAAGAAAGAGAATATCAGCGATATGAACGGGATTGCCAGACAGATGCCCATCACCATGCTTGCATTTACTGTTGGAGCGCTCGGAATGATCGGGATGCCGCCTGTCGGCGGGTATATCACTAAATGGTACCTGCTGCTCGGTGCTGCCGAGCTGGATAATATGATCCTGATAGGCGTGCTCCTTATCAGTGCCGTACTGAATGCCGCATACTTCTTCCCTGTCATATATGTTGCATTCTTCAAAAAACCCGATAAAGAGCTGACATATAAAGAAGCACCGCTGACCATGCTTATACCTCTTATATTGACAGCGATCATATCGATAATTATAGGTATCTGGCCTGATGCGCCGGGTATGTTCCTTGATATTGTAAATATTGCAGTTGCGAATGTAACAGGAGCAGTGATCTAACATGTGGTTCTTAGAAAGATGGCTGGAGAATCCAAAAACAGTAAAAAAATTGGTATATTTGCTTTACTTAAGTTTAATTATTGTATGTCTTATGGGAGTTGTTAATCAGTTTGCACCTTCAGCAGAGCATGAAGTAGATGAGGCAAATACAGAACACGAATCTCTTGAAGAACATATGGAACATGAAGCTGTTGAAGAACATACAGAACATGAAGCTGTTGAAGAACATGCAGAACATGAAGCTGTTGAAGAACATGCAGAACATGCTCCGTTCGTATTTGAAACGATACCAATTTTCAATGCGATATTCGGATTAATAATGTGTGTAATACTCGGTCTGGGGGCAAAGGCGTATGGACATAATCTGGTCATGAAGGAGGAGGATTATTATGACAGGTGACTTCATTACTATACCGCCTGCTGCGATATTTATTGTCGGTGCACTCCTTATACCGCTTTTTAAAGGGCGGGTACGTCAGGCATATCTCCTGTTGATACCGATCATTGCTATTATCGATGTCTATTTCATGCAACACGGTACCTACTGGTACCATCCCTTCATGGAATACGAACTGATCTTAGGCAGGGTCGATCTGCTGAGCAAGTGTTTTGGATACGTGTTCGTGATCGTTGCTCTTGCCATGACATTCTATGCACTGCATGTAAAGGAGACTGGTGAACACATTGCTGCGTTTCTGTATATAGGCAGCGCACTGGGTGTGGTATTTGCTGGTGATCTTTTCAGCGTATTTATCTTTTGGGAGGTTATGGCATGGGCATCTGTCTTTTTAGTATGGTACCGGCGCAAAAAGGCGTCGATCGATGCAGGATTCAGGTATCTAATAGTACATGTTGTTGGCGGGGTGTTGCTGCTCGGTGGTATCATTCTATATATGCAGGAAAGCGGCGGATCGATTGCTTTTAATGGTTTCGATTATGTGTCTCCTGCAACAATATTGATCCTTTTGGGTTTTATTATCAATGCTGCAGTCCCGCCACTCCATGCCTGGCTGCCGGATGCATATCCTGAGGCTACGATCACAGGTGCTGTCTTTATGACTGCATTTACCACAAAGACTGCTGTATATGTGCTTGTAAGAAGTTTTTCTGACTTTACTATAGATGGCGTTGCAATCCTTATGTATCTTGGTGCCATCATGGCGCTATATGGTGTTATTTATGCAATACTTGAGAATAATATACGAAGACTTCTTGCCTACCATATAGTAAGTCAGGTAGGTTATATGGTCTGTGGTGTCGGGATTGCCGCAAGTACCATAGGCGTAGTAAGCGAAATGGCTATTGATGGTACGGTTGCGCATGCCTTTTGTCATATCCTTTACAAAGGACTGCTGTTCATGGGTGCCGGTGCTATCATCTATATGACAGGTAAAAGCAAACTTACTGAACTTGGCGGTCTCTATAAGGTCATGCCCCTTACAATGATCTTCTATATGATCGCTGCTTTATCTATCTCTGGTGCGCCGTTATTTAACGGTTTTATAAGTAAATCTATAATTATACATGCAGCTGCGATGGACCATAATATGTTGATCTTCCTTATGCTGGAAGTTGCTGCGGTCGGGACATTTCTATCTGTCGGTCTGAAACTTCCTTACTTTGCATTCTTTGGTAAGGATGCCGGTATAAAGGCAAAGGATCCACCTATGAATATGTTAATTGGTATGGGAATCGCTGCATTTCTGTGTATCTTGCTGGGCGTTTATCCGTCCCTATTATATAATATTTTGCCTTATCCATCGGCTGTTGCTGATTATGCACCATATGCATCAGGACACCTGATTGGAACGCTTCAATTGATGTTGTTTACATATGCAGGTTTTCTGTTGTTGAAAAATAAACTCCATCCGGAAAATACTATCAGTCTTGATACTGATTGGTTCTACCGCAAAGGTAGTGTACTTTTTACATGGTTCATCAACAATCCACTTGCAAGAGGTGCGCAGTGGCCTGCTGATGCAGCGATCGTAGTTAAGAACTTTGCCGCATGGTTCAGCAAGAATCCGGCTGAAGCGCTAAGTATTATCATTGATAGGATATGCCTCTTGATATTGAATATATCACAGGGTACATCTACAGCGGCTCAGACCGCAGAAGATATGATCGATGATCGACGGAAAAATTATCCGGGGGAGCCTGTCCGCAGAGACCCGATAGGAGTTTCGGTACTGCTCGGGACGCTCTTTTTATTCGCATATCTGATATATGTGGTAATTCCTTATCTTTCGGTCTATGCAGTAATCGCTCTTGTGCTGATTGCAGTGTTTATAGGTATTGGTATGAGGATCAGGGAAATTATGCGGACTGCAGGTTTATGAAAAAAAGTAGTTTATGCCATATATTATGCCATATACTATCTTTTTACTGCATGAGAACCAATCAATATGTTGTGTTTATTTATAGGCTGACTACCAATAAAGTAATTCACATTGGTATTTTTAAGGAGATTGCATGGTTAAATGGGTTGTCGTACAGCTAAGTGATAGGGAATATCAGATACTTGAAAAACTAGATGATATTGAAGGAGACCCTTCTCAGAAGTTGAGGACACTTTTAAGAGATTATCTATTTACTATACCCCGACTTCATAAAGATTACCATATAATCCATCTTGAAGAGAAAAAGGATTTACTATTTGAAATATTGGTATCTATATGGAAAGAATATGATTCATCGACCTCACCCTTAGAGAAATGGGATGAGGAAAAGGTGAAGAGTGTACGTGATGAACTCATGGAGATCAATGCTATTCGTCCCGTAGGTCCATTTAGTTTTACTGTTACTGGTCTATTAAAAAAACCATGGTTGGCAGCGTACTATCACGTAAGCAATATATTCGAGGATTTGGATGAATTCAGTCAGGCATGCATAGCCTCAATATATGTACTGGATTTTCTATCAAAAGGTACTTTTAAATTCGAGTTACTGAAAAACAGCACAATACTATTGAATGAATTATTTATGTTTTCATATGCAGTGGCCAGGAAAAAGGCTCACGAAACTCAAGAATCATTTAAACGTAGAAGCAGTTCACCCTGTTCTGACGACCAGCTTACGGCCTGACTGTATGCTTTTAATGTCAGTCCTGCCTGTTACGTTGATATCACCCGTACACTCGGCAGCCCTTGCTGAAACCATGGGTCGTATGATCATATTGCCACCGGCATAAGCTAAACCACCGACCTTTGTCCTGTCCAGGAGGGTAAGATTGCCGACAACCTTGATGTTGCCCTTTATATCGCAATCAGCACCTATTGTTGCCTTCTCAGCAATAACATCACCCTTTACCTTTGAGCCTTTGCCCAGTACAAGGTTACCTTTTACCACAAGGTCTCCCCAGAAGTCGCACCCCATGCCCACCACGGCATTTCCCGGTAGGTTCACTTCATTTTCAAAAAATGAGAATTTTTTAATTATGAATGTTTCAGATTCCGGATGTCTTTTTATGAATTTTGGGTCCATGAAAATCACTATCTAAGAATATTACTTATCACTATCTTTAACTACTTTGAATAAACTTAAACTTTTGGAACTTTCAATCGATTGAAAAATGTAGAGATGGAAAACATGACGCTTCAAATAGGCAGAATCATTCGGGCAAATACTATCAGTGATGCCTGGTACAGAGGGATAAACATGATCTGGAACCAGGGACATGATGTTACGGACGAGCGGGGTAGCAAGATAAAGGAATACCTGAACCTGATGATCGTTGTCAAGGACCCTTATACTGACCGGATACCGGCTGATATATCCTGGAATGAGGAGCGGCTTGAGGAATATGCCAAACAGTTGATTACCGGGGAGAATGTCCAGGATTTCGAGTATACCTATGGGCAGCGCCTGCGTAACTGGAACGGGCAGATTGACCAGATTGCATATGTGATAGACAAACTCAAGCACAATCCGACAACCCGCAGGGCCACCGCAGTTACCTGGGTGCCCACTGTGGATACGGTTGTTGACGAGGTGCCCTGCATGATCATTGACGATTTCAAGATAAGGGGGGGAATGGTCAATTTGACTACACTGTTCAGGAGTCATGATTTTGCCGGGGCTTATCCTGCTAACTTATACGGTTTGTCTAGGCTGCTGGAGTATGTTGCCGACGAGGTGGGTGTTAAGCCTGGCATGATCACTACTATCAGTGCCAGTGCACATATATACGAACATGACTGGGATATGATCGAGGAAATCCTTTGATGCCGGGATTTGAAAAACATTAATAAGGGTTGGATACCCCATGTGTAATTCTACTGAATATAAGTGTAAGTATGATATTAATTCATTTAAGTGATGTTTATGATTAGTGCAAAATCCGGTGAAGTGAAAAAGTACAAAAGAAAGTGCGTTGTACTGAATGTGCTTGAAGCTAAAGCATGGCGGAATGTGAGCGTCCTTGACTCTAAAACAAAAGAGAAATACTTTTTCGGGAAGGTTAAGCAGGCACCGCCAGAGATCAATGTGGGGGATGAACTTTATATCGGGTATGAGGAGTTGCCCTACGACCTACCCGATGGTTCAAGTAAGATAGTGCTTATGAGCCTGGATGGTTTGTTACTGGACTGGGCAATGATCACACCACATTAGGGTTACAGCTCCTGTTACATTAAGGCTACAGCTCCTGTTAAATTAAGGTTACAACGCCTGTTACATTAAGGTTAGGGTACCTGTTATATGAGGTTTTGCTCTTTCAGGCTCAGGTACCTGCCGTTCCCGATTATGATGTGGTCATAGAGCTCGATACCCACGATCTTGCCGGTGTCTATGAGCTTGCGTGTGATATCTATATCGTTCTGGCTGGGTGCAGGGTCGCCGCTGGGGTGGTTATGGGCCACGATGATGGCAGCGGCGCTTTCCTGGATAGCGGTCTTGAACACCTCGCGGGGGTGGACAATATTGGCGTTCAGGCTGCCTATTGATACGGTCTCCTCACAAATGAGCTGGTTTTTAGTATCCAGGTGCAGGGCAATGAATGACTCTTTTTTCTGCTCACGCAGTTTTGGATAGATAAACTGGTAGGCAGCTTCGGGACTGCTTATACGGGGTTTTTCCTCTTCAGTGAAGGTCTCAAGCCTGCGGGCCAGTTCGAACAGTGCGGTTATCTCAGCGGCCTTGGCGGCTCCAACGCCATGTATTTCCTTCAGTATGGTGGGAGATGTGCGGCTGAGTTGCTGAATGTTGTATGTGGCCAGTATGCGGCTGCAAAGGTTCAGGACGTTCTCGCCTTTGGTGCCGGTGCGCAGGATAATGGCTAGCAGTTCTGAGTCTGAGAGTGCGGACGGGCCGTTTTTTAGGAGCCTTTCCCTTGGCCGGTCCTTGGGGTGGATGTCCTGGATCCTGATATGGTATTCAGACATGTGGATTGCTGTAGAAATTTCTGGGTATATAAGGAGTGCGATTTTTACTGCTGACAATGAATTGCACTACCTTGCCGATTCGATAAACGGCTGAGTGACAGAAACCGACCTTCGTCTCAATCTATACGGCCCTACAAAGCAATTTATCTGGGATTCGGACTATGGCGGTGCCACAGTCGGCTGATCGAATGCACCAGAACAAGAACAAATGTGTATTTAATTTAGTAGATACATGCCTATATGTGTATTTAATTTGATAGATACATGCCTATAAGATATAAATAATACATAAAACTTAATCAAACTTATATACTATAGCATCATTTTTTCCATATATGCCCACACCAACCAAATGGGATACACTATTGTATTTACATTTCACAAACAGTGCCACATTTAACGAACTGTCAGCAACATTGAGAGTTAACATATTTTTTGAGAACTTGAACAACAGGATGCTCTACAAACGGCTGGGCGAACTAATTGATGCAGAACTGGTTATCAGGAAAAGGAACACAACTAAAAAACAGACAGTCTACAATATTAACCGCGGGAACCCCAGCCTCAATAATTATATGGCATTTTTACTGTGGTCAATGAAAGAAGGTCTTGACTATAACATTTTACTTTCCAAAAGAGCACAGGACATTGTATTTTCAACAATAGGGCACGGTCCTTCGACTCTTAAAACACTGCATGAATACACAGGCAATTCAAAAAATACCCTCAAAAAATACATCAGGATACTTGAAAGAAATCGGTTTGTCAGGATAATCAAACAAAAACCCCTCTGCATTGACTTTAACCTGAATGATAGGACGCTGTTCTACCTCACCCTGATGCAGCCCCCCTGCTCCCTTGCAGAAAAGACAGGGAAATATAGCAGACTTATCAATGAGATTGATACTATAAAAGAAAGGATTTCAGGTTCGAATGAGCTCATGGAACTAGTTATTAAGATGCATATATATTCAACCACGGTAACTGAGGGAAATACTGCAAATAAAGACGATGTGGAAAGGGTAATGAAAGACCTGCCAACATGGCTTACTCCCAGGGAAATTGTAGAGATAAGGAACACCTTTGAAGCTGTTAAACATCTGAATAATCATATTAAGGGACTTAGTATGGACTTTAGTAAGGACTTTGGGCAGGACATGGACCTTGAACCGAATAGCGAGAACATAAAATTGTATCACCGGATACTGATGGGAGGCCTGATTGAAGAATCTGGGGAATACTATGCCTCTCCCGGAAAAAGGATTCTTGGTTCAAAATTAAAACTTCCGGCCACCATTGAAGAGATCGAATATGAAATTGTAGCAATTGTCAATTTTTACAAGATGTACAAGGAACACTTACATCCCCTGCTACTGGGTGCATTCATACATTTCCTGCTTGTAACAGTTCATCCTTTTAAGGACGGCAACGGCAGGGTCACAAGGATAATACATTCGATGGTACTGCTAAAGGCGGGATACCCGCTATTTGTTTTTGACCCTGATATGAAGAACAGGTACTTTGACATGCTCGAAGTGGGACGGCTGGAGAACCTTGATGGATTCGTGGGTTTTATCCTGGAAGAATACAAGAATGCACTGGAAGAGTTAGCTGACAGTAAGGAGCCTTGACCGATGGCGCAGGGCTGAACGATGGCTATAAGAACACAGCCGTACCACGAATATCTTACCCTGCTTATCAAACAGAACAAACACATACTGTATCAAAAACATAACATATTAATATCAATTAAATAGTTTGTTTGATACTTACCCAAAACTTTCAAATTTACAGGACAGTTGAACTGCACAAAATAACTCCGGAGATATATATTTGTTTGATAAACTGCTGGGAAAAAAGGAACTTGAAGAACACATCCGAACACTGGAAGCTCAGATAGAACAGTTGAGGTCTGAAAATAAATCCACTTCGGCCCGGCTGGTATCCAAAGACGAAACCACGCGTAAAGCTATATCCCAAAAGCAGGTTGTTGAAGAAGAGCTAAACAGTGCAAAGAAGAAAATAGAGACCCTGGAGCATAAAATAACAGCATTTAGCAAAGATACATCCCTGGATATTACCTTTCGAAACGTCAGTAGTATCCCTATTAAATCCATGGCTAAGTATGTATACCAGATAGGGTCCATGCGGGCACTGGATAATGGCCTGGTCACAGCATACCTCCAACCCGGGCAATCAGTATCGGACCTGGAAAACGGACGTGAACTACTGGAATCTCTTGGACATGAAACCGCTGGCCTGGTCGATAAGATCGTTTCTCCTACAGGGGTTGCGGTCTTCTATGATACGCTCGACATGGTAAGGGCAGTTGTGGCACCGTTTTTACCAGTGGACGTATCTTCCTGGCAAATGGATGCCAGGTTTGATGCCGTACCCTTACAGGAACTTATTGATCGAAAGGTAAACCTCTGTGTTCTACTTGCTCATGCAGGAGAGTCATTTATTGGCATTACTGACAACCCTGGATCATTTGCAGACTACCAGATCGTAAGAAGCAGCGTTAAGGGAAAGCATACCAAAGGTGGCTGGAGCCAAAGAAGGTTCGAGCGGCTGCGGGATGAAGATATCCAGCATCATGTAAAAAAGGTGAAAGATGCGCTAAAGAAGATGGTTGACGGATCGGGTACTGAAATTACTTTTATATTAACAGGGGGAGAGTCCAGGCTGGTATCCGGGATATTGGCGGATTTTAATTATCCGGTTGTGGATAGAAGATTTGATGTGGTAGTTGATAAGAAGATGATCGATAGAATATTAAAAGAAGTATGGTCTTCAAAGCGGTATGGGATATGATAAGTCAGGAATAATACTCTATTGACTTATATTTGTTTAATGTTCTCCCCGTTAAGGTGTAACTGTTCCATACGGTTGGTTGCCACCCAGGCTGCACCGATACGGACGGTGGGTCAGTGCAGGTTAATGTATAACTGTTCCTCAAGGCTGGCCTGCCACCCTGACGCCCTGACGCCCTGACGCCCTGACGGGCTGCGGTGGCAGGGAAAAGTGCAAGTATAGTTAAGGCCACAAAAAAGATAAGATAGTTATCCTCTCTCAACCACGACCATTACATCCCCGATCTCCAGCACATCAACCGCATGTCCCTCTGACATGATCTCACGCTCAAATTCCACAGCCGCAGGTTCCAGCGTAATCGTCTCACCCTTAACCTCAAGTTCAACGACCCCGCGTGCTGCCTGTTGTGCGATTGATCCAGGGTCGGCTGATTTCAGCGCACCTATGATGGCCCCGGCCCTGTCCCTGAACTTCGGACCGATAATGCTCATCCTGGGCTTCACGCCGCTGACCCGGTACTCGAACTCGGGCTCCCCCTCCATCACCTCAATATCAGCGCTCACCGTACCCGCAATATCGGTCACATCCTCAATGCGCCCGTATACCCTGAGTCTTCCCAGTGGCGCATTCAATGCCATGCCCCTATCAGATTTGAAGCGCCTGATTGTGGCCGTGATCTCCTTCACCTGTTCGCCTGAAACCTCTGCCTCCGGGTCAATGGCAGCTTCATCCACATCCGGCCAGCTTGACTGGTGCACACTCTGCCGGTGCAAAAGTGAGAACACTTCCTCTGCGAAATAGGGGATGAAAGGTGCAAGCATCCGTGCAAGGGCATCCACTGTAAAATACAGGGTCTGTTGTGCCGCACGCCTGGCATCGACATCTTCACCGTACAACCTGGACTTGATCAGCTCAATATAATTATCTGCCAGGGTCTCCCATGCAAAACCCCTTATATTCTTCATGGTCTCGTCGAACTGGTATGCATCCATGCTGTCAGTGGCTTCCTTGATAAGGGTGTTCAGTTTACTCAGCAGCCAGCGGTCGATCGTCCTGTATTCCACATCACCACCGGGCTGGAAGGCCTCAAGATGTGGCATGCAGAACCTGACAATGCTCCAGAGTTTCTGCTGGAAACGGTTTCCAGCTACTACATCCTTCCAGCTGAACATGATATCTGACCCCGTAGACCCGCCAATGGCAGCCCACTGCCTGAAGGCATCCGAACCATACTGCTTGACCGCTTCTTCAGGCATCACGATATTGCCCAGGCTCTTGCTCATCTTCTGCCCGTCCTCACCCAGCACCATGCCATTTATTACAATATCGTCCCAGGGGGGTAGACCCGTTAGTGCGCTTGCGCGCAGGATGGTATAGAAAGCCCAGGTCCTGATGATATCATGACCCTGTGGCCTCATCTGGGTAGGCAGCCTCACATCGTCACGTGACAGCCAGCCTGATACGTTCAGGGCCGAGATGGACGAGTCCATCCAGGTATCCAGTACGTCCTCCTCGGGTGAGAACGAAGTGGAGCCGCACTTACAGGCTTCAAGCGGCTGGGAGTTGTTAGGGTCCAGGGGCAGCCATTCCTCATTTGCCACCATAACCTCGCCGCACTCATTGCAGTACCACACCGGGATGGGTGTGGCAAAGATACGCTGCCTGGATATGCACCAGTCCCATTCCATTGTACCGGTCCAGTTCTTGAGCCGTATCTCCATATAGGGCGGCACCCAGTTGATCTTAGATGATTTTGATATGATGTCGTCAGCATCTATCTTCACGAACCACTGCCGCTCTGAAAGTATCTCGATGGTCGTTTTGCAGCGCCAGCACAGTCCCACATTCTGGTCCAGGCTCTCCTGCTCATAGATAATGCCTGCATCCTTCATGTCCCTTGTGATGGCCTCCTTACACTCGGTGAGGTTCATCCCCTCGTATTTGCCTGCAATGGAGGTCATGATGCCCTGTTTGTCAATGGCTTTGCGAATCGGCAGCCCCAGTTCGGCCCACCATCTCACATCCTGCTTATCGCCAAATGTACATATCATAACCACGCCTGTACCGAATACGGGGTCAACCTCAGAATCGGACAGCACCTTTACCGTATGGCCGAATATGGGTACCTCAATTTCCTGGCCCACATACTTGTTGTACCTGTTATCGTCAGGGTTCACTGCCACTGCCACACAGGCTGCCAGCAGTTCGGGCCTGGTGGTGGCCACATCGAGTTCATCGAAATGGAAATAGTTCAAAGTGGTCTGCCTGGCATCATATTCCACTTCGGCAAATGCGATGGCTGTCTCGCAGCGGGGGCACCAGTTCACAGGATGGTCTGCCTGGTATATCCGGCCGCTATTGTACATCTGTACAAAGGAGTGCTGGGTCTTGCCGTAGTACTCTGGCTTCATGGTGATGTACTCATTGCTCCAGTCGATGCTGAAGGCCAGCCTGCGCATAGTACCGCGCATCTTCTCTATGTTACCGGCTGTCAGTTCTTCACACAGCCGCCTGAACTCAGCACGCGGCACCTGGTTCTTGGTGATGTTGTGTATCTCCTCCACCTTGACCTCGGTAGGCAGGCCGTGGCAGTCCCAACCCTGTGGGAACATCACATTATATCCGCGCATCCGTTTGTACCTGGCAACGAAATCTATGTAGCACCAGTTCAGGGCATTACCTATGTGGAAATTGCCTGTGGGGTAGGGCGGTGGCGTATCAATAATATACTGCGGTTTCTCAGAATCCCAGTCAAAGTAGTTCATCGAATCTTGCCATTCCCCCATCCACCTGGGTTCGACCTCCTGCGGGTTATATTCTTTTGGCAGTTGTGTTATAGACATATAATGCTCCTTTTGAAGTGTGAAATTTGGTATTTACTATGATGTGAGTATGAACACAAAACACGCACAAGATAAATATTATTATCGGTGTTGCAGCAGGTTGCCGTGAATGTCTATCTCACCACGAAGAACCCTGGTTGAGGATATGGGACGACCGTCACATGCCAGCACGTACTCTACAAGCTCAATGTTAATGGGTTGTTTCCCCTGTTCAGCCCGCCGTGTATTTATCAGGTGTGCCGTTGGTTCGGTCTCAGGTGAGACTATAAGATAATCAAAATCCTCGTATATGGTTGGGCCGAAGGGGTCATCCAGCCTGACTGTGAGCGGGCTGGCTCCTAAAGTATCCTGCATAAAACCCATTACTGCCTGCTTTCTGACCTCCCAGTCTTCTACTTCATGGTATTTTTTCCCAGCCATTTCGTTAGAAGTTATACCGATCAGCAGTTCGCCGCCGCTGCTTAACTGGTGTGCCCTGGCAAGCAGGGCCTTGTGGCCGTCATGTAAGGGATTAAAGGTACCGCCTACTGCAACTCTTGACATAAATGTGTCCTATTGCAATGAGGCACAATAATAGTTGTCGATAAAGTTATCAATAATTCCCTTTATTGCCGCGGGTGAGATACAGTGTGACTAAAGCGGTACACAGCACCAGCACTACCATGTCTGCATAGGTCTGTTCACTCAGCAGGATGTATTACATTTTGCGGCTTATGGGATACAGCAGCATGATGCCGTCGGCAGCCACTCCGGTCACTACTACTTCATTGATCTGGCTGGCCGCTGTATCATTGGTGATTGCAATGTCTATGATCTGCCTGATGTTACCTTTTGACTTGACTTTCAAAGATGTAGTGAAAAACATTATCAAGCAACCCAATCAATGTATGACCTATCAAAACATAAACTCTCTCGCTATCGATTTACCCACATTCACATAAATTTCCCCAAATCCAGCAGAGAGAACAACCTGGCTTGTTTTGCATCCATCTCCTCAACAACCAAATCAACCTTGCCCTTGACACCCGTCTTCCCCTGCACAAAAGCAAGACGAATTCCTCCTAACTCCTCCACAAGCCGTCTAAGGCTCAATCCAAGAAATTTGCACTTCCATGCCAAATATCTGTAGAAAATCATCCCAATAATACACAAGAAAATGTGTGCCCTGATATTGAAATCCTTATGATGATTAATTGGACCAACCGGAACAAGAAGTACATCATTCAACAACTTGAAATCATCCTCGACAAGATACTTCTGGTTGTAGGTCTTTGCTATCTTTTCGGAATGCCAGATATGCATATCAGTAAAGACAATAGTCTTTCCAAAACCTGCGTAGCGTAGCTCTTCCACTTCATCCTCAATCCATATCTCCAAACCCGGTTTTTTCTTACCTTCTGGTATCTCACCAACCTTATGGCCAAATACTGATCTGAAATCCTTGTGAATGATATCATTGAATTCCCACTCCACGCTGCTTTTATCCCTCTCCTTTCCCCTATTGCTCCCCAGCCTCCTCTTCAGGTCTTCAAGCTTATCACATATCTTAGCTTTGCTTGCCTCATAGCTCTTCTTGCTACTTTTTTTGCCTCCTTATGCA
>JAAXOC010000031.1 GCA_014237145.1 ANME-2 cluster archaeon | reverse complement strand
CAATTCTGCAATTAAGAATCCAGCTTATGGATTCGATTTAGATTATCCACTTTGTCAAAATCAGAATCAAATGACACAATCTCGCTAATCTTCATATTATTCATAATTACGATCGAACTGG
This sequence comes from ANME-2 cluster archaeon, assembly GCA_014237145.1. Classification (NCBI taxonomy): domain Archaea; kingdom Methanobacteriati; phylum Methanobacteriota; class Methanomicrobia; order Methanosarcinales; species ANME-2 cluster archaeon. Next base: position 29,370 of record JAAXOC010000031.1, on the reverse strand, counting down.
CATCTGCAAGAGGGAGTGTTCCATCATACTTAAGGAAAACATCCAAACTCTCGATAAGCAGATCTTTGTCAATGTGGACGACCCTGCATGAATCCTCAAAATAATTATACAAATTGTAGGCAACTTTTCCGCCACTTCGATTGCTAATCTCAGTTAGGACTTCCGAGATAATAAAACTCGACACAACGATGTCTTTCTTCTCAAAATAGTTGGATAGTTCGAGGGCTTTTTGATGCCACTGGTCTCTCTTATCCATTATGGCAATATAGTAAGACGAATCAATAAAGATCACTTATACACCGCGCTGGATCTTCTTTTTTGCGGATCGTGCATCACCGCCTTCCTCGATCAAACCCACAATGTCCTTAAATTCCACTTTTTTGCGCGGCTTTACTTTGATTTCGTGATTTCCAAGAGTCCATTCTAAAATATCACCTGGGTTGATGCCAAGTGATTTTCTAATATCTGCTGGAATAACGGTTGAATATCCACTTGAGATTTTGGTTTCACTAATCATGTGTAATCACTAAGTGATATTTGGGTGTTAAGTATATATATATATATATATATTATATTTATTTATTGTCCGAATCCCAATCTCCTATGGAAAAATGAGTGGACGCAAAATAAGTTGAAAATTCATGTGTCATCGGTTAGGAGTAATATTGTAATGGAACACGGATTGCAAGGATGACACGGATAATAAATAAATCCGTGTCATCCGTGTTCGATTTAAATTAAATTATAGAATCGTATGAAATCATTGGTCTTTTGGAAAATCAATACATACCGACTATGTCAAACTCCTTAATCGATGACCAATGTTTAAAAATTAGAATCCCAATCAGACTAAACGCTCATGCCGTTGACACCCCAAACCTCCTGCAATAAAACAGGAGGATTTTAATATATAGTGTGGGTCAATTTTCAATGGGAATTTTTAGGCTATCTACTCATATAGAATTTTCGTTTATCTTTATCAAATTTCTCGATAGCATATCTTAGCATAGTCCTTGGCATTTCTTTGAAGTGTTTTTGCAGGAATTCTTCTTCTGTTTTGAGATCCCTTTTGCCAATTTCTCTTAACATCCAACCGACTGCTTTGTGGATCAGGTCATGTTTGTCGAATAATAGAATCTCTGAGATCTTTATAGCATCATCAAATCTGTTATTTTTTATGAATGTAAATGTTGAGAGCATTGCTGTTCTTCGCTCCCACTGGTTGTCTGATCTTGCCAATTTGTATAATATTGATTTGTCTTTGTCCATTAGAAAATTACCCAAAATATGTGGTGCTGAGCTATCAACAAGATCCCAATTGTTTACATATTTTATATTACTCAGATAAAAATCAACGATTTCTTTTTTTCCATTAGAATCTTCTTTGTTGTACTTAAGAACAAGAATGAACAAAGAGATCAATCTATATTCATGGATATTATTTTTCATCAACAGGCCGATATCATCCAGTGGGACACCAGAATGCTGTTTTGCAATCTTACGCAGTTCAGGAACTTTGATTCCAAGAAATATATCACCTTCGCCATATTCACCTTTTCCTGTCTTGAAAAATTTAGATAAAATAGTTGCCCTTTCGGGGTCTTGCAATTTTTGAAGGTCTTCTGTTATATTTTCCCGTTCTTTGGACATGTAAGCTGAATATATTTCTTAAGTATAAATATGTTTTTTAACGTGTAGTAAAGTACATACTTTCCTGAAGGCTTGGAAAATGCGAGCGAAGTGAGCAATTTCTTTGTGTGGGATGACAGGCCCTTTCAATGATTATTTGTCAGGAACTGTTTTTTCTTCCAGGAGATCACCCAGTTCCCATACATGAAAACCATCGCTTTTTATCCTTTTCCTGCCCTGTACTCTTCGGGCAGCGACCCCCACAATAACTTCCATTTCGGAACTTCCTTTGATATATCCAGCCTTGTCAGCTGTGGATTTAAGTATCTTCGTTGCAGAATCTTCGCTAAGTTCCATATTCTTGATCTCAATGAGCAATAACTTATTTTCTTCATAATTGATTCCAACAAGATCAATCTTATTTCCTCTTCTGTCCCACCATGGACCGATTTTCGGATATTGTGCTATAAGTTCCTCAACAAGTAATTCCCTGTAAACATCTTCAAATGCCCAGCCTGCAAAACTTTTCCACTCCTGCAAAACCGTCTTCATCAAAGCCGTATAATTTCCTGCCATGTACTGGCTCAGCATGGGATAAATGAAGTACCCATAGAACCTGGAGAAGTTGTCCTTGAGGAAATATCTTCCACGCTTGCTTTTTTTCGGTACATCTGTGACCGGTATCCGATGTTCAACAATTCCCAGAAGATCAATGAGGTCGTAAAAGTACGGTGCCAGTGAATTTGCAGACACGTGGCTCATACCCGATATCTCACTTAGAGAACATCGGCCCCTGGCGATAGCAGATATGATCTCATAGTAGGTGGCATGCTCCCTGCCAAATTCTTCTATCAGGATTTCACGTACTTCATTTCCAAGTGGTGCAAACTCATTAAAGATGAGTTTTTCAAGTGCGTCTGCAAAACCGGTGCATCGATATTTATCAAACAACCTGTAATAGTATACTGTGCCCCCGAAAAGTAGATATAGATCAAGTTTTTCATTCGTGTCTTTTATGCCAATATCCCCAAGCATTTCAAAGACCTCGCGGATGGTGAATGGTTTTAGGGTCAAGATATTGTCGGCACGTTTAAAAAGTGGGGCACCTTCTTCAATGAATATTTTCTTTATCAAACCTATCGATGAACCTGAAATTATCATGAACAGCCGACAATCGTCTGATCTCAGGTCCCAGTATTTTTGAAGTTGTGTGATAAAAGATGGGTGTATCTTCAAGAATCTCTGGAATTCATCGATGGCTACCACAACATCTTCTTCATAAGTGGTTAAAAATTCAAGGAACGTTTCTGTTTCATCCACCTGAAAATAATCCGGGAGTCCAAGACCGTCTTTTAACAGATGGTTAAACTCGGTCATTAAAATCTCAATACTTTTATTGCTGTCAACAAAAAAATAAAGCGACTTCCTGTCCTTCATGAACTGTTTTATCAGTTCAGTTTTTCCTACTCTTCTTTTACCTGTTAATACCAACAACGATGGTCTACTTCCATAAAGCAGGTCCAAAAGCTCAAGTTCACGTTGCCGGTTGTAGAATTTCATTATCATTATGTATGGAATCATTATATTTATAATTGTTTATTGGTATATTAAGTTACACTTGATAGACACAATACTAAAATCCAGTTATTTCCATAGATATATTAGATACAGATGTAACTGTAAATTCCCACCCAAAATTGACCCATTTGACATACTATAAAAATAAGATACGTAACGATGTCAACGATGTCAACGACGGTCAAGAATTCCCGAATTGCACATTGGGAGGGCGCACACCAGAGTCATTTTATCATTATCAAATAGTTTAAATAAAATACCCATAATTAATTGAGTAGAGGAATTATTATGAAACAAATTACTGTGATCTTCGTGATTATATTGAGTGTGTTTGGTCTTGGTTGTACCTCACAGAATGATAGTGTTTCTGATCAGGATGATGGGGGTACAGTACTTACAGATCAACAAGATATTCAAGGCATATGGCAGGGAGTCCTGGAGGTTTCCGGCACAAAACTTCGAATTGTGTTCAATATTTCAGCAGGGCAAAACAGTGCATTAACCGCAACTATAAATAGCCCTGACCAGGGAGTCACCGGCATACCTGTAGACAAGGTTACTTTTCAAAATGATAAGTTAAATCTTGAGGTACAATCCATCCGGGGCGTTTATAATGGCATGTTCAGTGAGGATGATCAAACCATTAATGGAAATTGGGAACAGTCCGGACAATCATTTCCATTAATACTACAACGCACTGATAAAGCACCTGTTCTCAATCGGCCGCAGGAACCGGAGAGACCGTATCCATACGAAGACGAAGAAGTCATTTATAAAAATGAGACTACGGGAATTGAACTCGCCGGGACATTGACTTTGCCAACATCAGAAGGCCCATTCCCTGCAGTGCTGCTGATCACTGGTTCTGGTGCCCAGGATCGTAATGAAACGATATTAGGTCATAGCCCATTCCTTGTACTGTCTGATTACCTGACACGTCGTGGGATCGCGGTCCTAAGAGTGGATGATCGTGGAATAGGGGGATCAAGCGGTAATGTATCCCAGGCTACAAGCGAGGATTTTGCAGGTGATGTGCTCACTGGCGTTGAGTATCTTAAAGGTCGTGAGGAGATCAACTCAGGTAAGATCGGTCTCATCGGTCATAGTGAAGGAGGGATAATTGCCCCAATGGCAGCTGTTCGATCAGAAGATGTTGCTTTTATTGTGATGATAGGAGGACCAGGCGTAACAGGAGAAGAGATCCTGTATCTGCAATCAGAACTTATGCTCATATCAGAAGGAGTAAGCGATGATGAAATCACCAGGAACCGTGAGATGCAATCACGCATATTCGATGTGGTAAAAAATGAGATAGACAATGCGGCTGCTGAAAAAAAGCTCAATGTGATTCTGGATGAAATTGAAATGCCTAAAGAAAATAAGCAGGCTGAAATAGAGAAATACTTATCGCCATGGTTTAGATATTTTTTGACCTATGACCCCAAACCAACCTTAATAAATGTACAATGCCCGGTACTTGCAATCATCGGTGAAAAAGACATGCAGGTTCCACCCAGGCAAAACCTGCCAGTTATTGAGGAAGCCTTACTGACCGGAGGCAATAAGGACTATACGGTGATGGAACTGCCAGATCTGAACCACCTGTTCCAGACCGCAACAACCGGATTCCCATCTGAGTATCAACAGATCGAAGAAACCATATCACCGACTGCGTTAGATGTGATTGGTGACTGGATATTGCAGCATACTGAGTACATTTAGATAAAATCCTCTACAATCTATAATCTGTTATGTCAAAAAGAGTAAAAAGGGTTCCATATACACTCGATCCAAAGGGTATAAGTACCCTTCCCATAGAGGAACTGACAGCAATCCTACGAGGTGCTGATAATCTGATCATGAGTGGGGGCCGGAACCTGCTTGTAAAAATATTAAAAGGTTCAAGACAGAAGAAGCTGCTTGAGTTAAAGCTTGACCGGAGTCCGGTCTATGGATATTATCATGACCTTTCACCGGAAGATATTCTTGCACGGGTCGATTGGGTTATTGTGAACGGGTATCTGGATATAAGATATGAATATCGTTTACCACTACTGGTATATACACCAAAAGGATGGGAAATTGAAAAAGTTACGTATTCTAATGAGATGTTCAGATGAATTGATGATATGTTAAAGGAGACTCACGCTAAGGATGAATAAGAAGGACGGAATAAATTCAGACTTTAGCAATTTGAAAGTTGCAAAAAGCAGGCTAAAACTATAGAAGTCATGAGCATTCCCTAATCCCTGCACCCCACGCTCATAAAGGCCGGCATGTGCCTTACATCACATTGAAAAGAATACTAATAACAAAAGTCACATCTTCTCACGCACAGGCTCAAGTATCCTGTTCATGTAATCCGCAGCACCTGCTTTTAGGTCCATAGGATGCAGTTCTTTCGATGCAAACTCAGCCTCCAGTTCCTCATATCCAGGGTAATGCAGGTCACCGCCATACTTCTCAGGCCGATGTATAGTGATCTCCTCAAACCTGGGCATGATATGATACTTAAACAGCGCCAGCACCGAGTTATCCACTATATCCCCTTCAGGGCAGAACGCCTTATTGACCTTCTTCTTTACCGCCTTTTCTGTATCATCCATGGAAATGAAATTATTTGACGAGGAGGACATTTTCTTGCCGTCCAGTCCCAGCAGGATAGGCGTATGTATGCAAATAGGCGCCTTATACCCCAGCCCGGGCAGCCCTTCCCTTGCCAGCATATGTATCTTACGCTGGTCAATACCGCCAACAGCCACGTCAACTCCAAGCATAGCAATGTCCACGGCCTGCATCAGGGGATACACCATCTGGGACACCCTTGGATTATCGGTACTACGACTGACCTCGTCCATACTGCGTTTGGCACGGTTCAGTGTCGTATCCCGGGCCAGTTTTAACACACTCAACATATAATCAGGTTCAAGCTGGTAATCAGAGCCATAAACAAAATTGGTCTTCCCTTCCTCAAGACCCAGTGCAATAAAACATTCCTTGTTAAAATCAGCAACCTTCTTTACTTCTTCCATGGTCCCCTTCTCGTTGAGATACGCATGAACATCTGCCAGCAGCACCGTCACCTTAAATCCGGCGTTCTGCAGGTCTATCAACTTATTAACGGTTAGGACATGACCCATGTGTATCTTACCGCTGGGTTCATAGCCCACATAGGCAGTAGGAGATTCCTTAGTCTCCAGTAACCGTTCCAGTTCTTCCTGTGTTACAATCTCTTCAGTATTCCGTTTAATGAGTGCCAGTCTGTCCATACCTGTTCAACCACCTGATAGATTCCTGAGAACACTATCCCAGGATTAATAAATATATCGACAGCAGACAAGTATATCTACTATTCTCCCAGCACCGCCCTTACTCTATCAACAAGTTCCCTGCGTCCGAAAGGTTTTGTAATATAATCGGCCACCTCCACCACATGCAGCCCGATCATCCTATCAATGGGCTGGGCCTTGGCAGTTAACATGATGATCGGTATGTCCTTTGTTTCTTTGTCCTCCAACAGCTTCGTGCGTACTGCCCATCCATCCATCAAGGGCATCATAATATCAAGAAGTACCATATCCGGTTTTTTGGTCTTGATCTTTTCAAGAGCTTCCGAACCACTATATGCTGCTGAAGTCTCATAACCTTCTGTTTCCAGGACAAGTTTTACCAGTTCGACCGTATCTGGTTCATCATCCACTATCATTATCATTTTAGTCATTTTGATTCCCACACAAAACACAGTTCAACTAATTTATATTAGTCTACATATATTATTCTACATATACAATTACATTCATATTATTTAAACATTTATGAGCTTGTATTAGGTTGCATAACAGGCAGTATGATGTGGAAGACACACCCCTTCCCAGGGATACTTCGTGCCCATATAGTCCTGTTATGCCATTCAACAATTATCCTGCCAGATAGTACTTTATCAAGTTGTGTAGTAGCTGTTTCTGCAGCTTCCAGCATAGTCGCGAACATGGCAGTAAATGTTTCGTCCATTATGCCACCAGGTATGTCAGAACTCATTAAAAGCCCATCACGGCTGACGATGGTGCATGCTTCAATGCCACCAGGATTTTTCAAATCAGTTACAAGTTCCTGCAATATGTTTGCAGTGTTTGTCATTTATTAACTCTTGCGTCTTTTCCAGTTTTAATTAGTATACTCTTTTTGCAAGGATTTTTTTGGTAATAGTGTGTAAAAATTTTCGTTTTAATAAATAGTATAATAGAGATTGTCGGAAAAGCCTAATTTTCGAATATTTTAGCTTTACTGTCTAAACTTGACCGGGCGCAGCATAGTGATTTAGTTTTAACAATATTTCTGGAAGTTTCAATTTAGGCGCTTTTTAGGTACTTTTCCGACAATCTCTAATAATCCATAAGAGTCTGTACAAAAGTTAATCAAATCGAATGAATGATTTATGTGAATCTCAACATTTAATTAACAGTAATCTATTTATTAGACTATATGCTTCTTTTTCACTGCGGCCCCCACACTTATTTATTAAAGCTTCATATGATTTTATCTTAGATAAAAAAGTTTCATCATTAAATACTTTATATCTTGTGGCATAGATCGCGGCCTCTATCACTGCATTAAATCCCCTGTTTATTGGCCTTATTCCCATACTTTTGATGTTACCTGTGATGAATTGTAATTCAGCAGTTGTTGCAATGTCCCCTTCTGTAATCCCAGCCTTAAATATTACCCATCCGTTAGAGGAGGCGAGCACTGGAAAATTGATACCGGTACCAGTTTCAATGAACTCGAACTTTTCCTTATCCAGGTCTTCAAGAGCCGATCGAACAAACACTATAGGGTCATCTACTATATTCACAGCCAGCAATCCCGTATCCTTAATATTTGTGCAGGTATGTGATTCGTTATAAATCCTGACTGTGAGCCTTCCATTGCGCCTGATAAGGCCTATAGGTGCAGCATTGGGCCGGTCATCAATGGACTTTGTAGTGACGATGACCTCATTGATACCTTCCATTATTCCGTAACTATCCAGTTCAATGCTCAAAACTTCAATCCCCCCATCAATGCAACAAAAAGACCTGCAATTATTATATCTGCGGTCGAACCTGGATTTATCCCTTCACTAAGAAGCTGCTCATCAAACTGCTCGATATCTGGCTTTGCAATTTCAAATCCAGAGCTATTGATGCGTTCAACAACATGCAGAGCTCTCCCGGATACCTCTTTAGCCAGTTCAAGGTCGAACTTGGTCCGGATAAAGGTGTCAGGATTCCCTGCCAGTATTTCAAGGAATGTCCGGACCAATGTATCATTGATACTCATAGACCTGTACTTTCCAAGGATGCTGTTTGCACACTTGAATGTAAGCTGAAATCCTGTGGTCCATTCCCTTGCAATCATGTCATAGGAGGAGGATATCTCCATCAGCTGGTATAATGTAGTCCCTCTTGACCTGATCTCATCAATCGATGCCAGGTCTGCAAGGTCCAGGTCATCCACGTCATTTATTCGAACACCTGCTTTTGAAAATGCCTTGTACAGTTCAACAGAGTCATCTGCTGATGTATCTTTTACCAATTCCACTACACATTGTTCAAGTTCAGGAAATATACCAGGCCCCCCGTTCATTTGTGTTCTGAGTTTGCCTGCTGCCATCACAAGTGGTATAAGCAGGATAAACGCCCCGAAGTGTGTGTTACCACCGCTTTGCCATTTTGCACTTTCGACTACTGCTTCATGAATATACTTCCCAATATCTTTATCATCAGCGGATGCTTTTTTCAGTACAGGATATACACTGACGGCAGATGCAAGGAAATGTTCGAAATGGGTGTCGGGATAGTTATGGTCCCTGTCCACGTTGCCGGGTTTTGGGGTAGCACATACTTCCAGTATCATAGCTAATTGAGCATATTGTGCGATCAGATGCGTATTGTGTGGCATGGTGGTGTGTTCCTGGATTTATAGTTCTTAGAGAACAATGTTAATATTTATGTTTAATTAATTTTGCCAGGTTTACACCGGGTGAAAAGTGCATATTCGTTTACAGTCAAATCACTAAAAGATATCCAGGATTATCCTCTCTAAAGAAAGCCCCTCCCGGGCAAAATAGAAGTGTGATGGTATCCATTTCAAAAAGTATGTGAAAATGCAAAATTAATATAGACATAGATTTCACTGATTTTCACAATAACTATTAATCTGTGTAATCAGTGAAATCTGTGTCTCAAAATTCCGAGCAATATAATCAATTACCATTTAATTTGAAAGGGATACGTGTGAGGTTTTTTTCATCATGTATCAAATTTCAGCGTCAAGATTAACAAATGCGTTTATAATTTCCTATATATCCATTAAACGTGGTGCAATGCATGACAGAATTCGAACGGCAGCTTGTAAGATCATTCAATACCTATTTCAAAGAAAACAGGATAAAAGGAATAGCATTCCGGCTCAAGCAGCACAGGTTCACCCATCAGTACCTGGACGTGATAGTTGACTCACTGCATCCTGATTACTACCTTGGTATCGAATGCAAGAGTATCTCCACCGACAAGGGAGCAAAAGCATTATATTTTACCCAGCATTTCACTACAGACAAACAAGGGTCACACCAGGTGGACAGGATGTCCGAATACCTCAGGCTATCGGGCAGGAAGGGATTTTTAGCAGTAGAACTGCGGCAGGGTGTGGGCAAAGGACGGGTTGCTTTCGCTATTCCCTGGAAGGTGGTGGCAGACAGGTTTGAAGCTGGCAAGAGCGGGTTCAAGGTAGAAGAGATAAGGAAATTTCCTGAAATAGAGCGTAACGGCTCCCTTTACTTAATTGAGACCCGCAAGTGGGTCGAAGAATAATTTCACAACTGCCCCATCATCTTATGCACCTGCGGAACTGCCCGCACATCCTTCAAATATTTCCCTGCCGCATCCATCAGTTCCAGCAGCCGTTTTGACGTCGGCGGCTCAAAACCCGGACAGGAAGTCACAGGCTGCAGTACCAGGGGCAGGGTCCCGTCAATATCAGACAGGCCCCTGGCAATTATGTCCAGGTCATTGCCAGAAGTCTTGTCAGTCACCACACATTTGGCAAATGTTACTGCACCCGCATCATAAAAGATACCAACCGTATCCAGTTCGGCCTTTAACAATGACTGGTAATCCTCAGTTGCTTTGTGCTCGGGCAGCTTGACATCACATGCCGCCACATCCACCACATACTGTACCTTTCTCGCCTCATCAGGCAGGCAGCCGTTAGTCTCCAGGTACAGGGGGTGGTCCGGATTCCCGGATAATTCAATGATACATCCGGTCTGTGTCAAAGGCTCGCCGCCAGTCAGGGAAAGGTGCTGAGTGGCAGGTGACCATACATCCTCAATAATCTCAACAAGAGTGTCCATATCAACAGGATTCGGGATATCCATTAAATCACCAGTGCCCGGGATGCGTTCCACCCTGCATACCGGCCCAGCCGGAAGTCTGGAGTCAGGAGTATCGCAGTAGCCACAGTTCAGGGGACAGCCCATGAACCTTACAAAAACCTGGCGTACACCTGTAAATATGCCCTCGCCCTGTATCGAATTGAATATTTCATCAATGTAAACTGGGCCGGTCATTATTATTTCAAAATAAAAAAAAGTGCGGATTTATAATCCGCTAATGCCGTATGATTCCATGATGACCTCTGCATTCAGGTGGCCTGAGTGATAGGTCTTACCTGTATCAAGGTCGTTCACCAAGACTTCCGCGGGAGCAAAGATGTTGGCATCGATCTTGTAGAAATCATAGCCTGCATCCTTGAATGTCTTGAAGAAGGGTTTACCGTAATCGGATGACGTAGAAGATGGTACCTGCTTGAACAGCTCCTCATCAAATCCGCGTGTGGTCAGTACAATCGAACCGTAATAAATGACACTGTCATTGGTGCATCCCATAGCCTTCAGGTCATCCTTGACCACAGGTGCAATGGGTGCAGTACCAGTCCCGCACACGATCTGGGTGGTATCGAACCCGAGTTCGTTGAGCTTGAAGATACCTGTCTCCACAACCCTGCCTGAAACCTGGACCGAGCCAACGATACTGGCAGTTGGTGCCACCAGTGCTACAGTGTTCTCCACTGGCACATTACATTCATCTGCAATGAACTGCATGACCTTTTCATCCGGAAGTGCACTGGACTCCAGGGCAATGACCGTAGAATCAAATTCATCTTCATACTGTATTCTCTCGTATGTGTGCTTTGGCTTTAGTGAAAGTGCCCTTGCCGGGCCTGAACCCATGGCAAAATACTTGTCAACACTGACCTGCCAGCCAGCTTTCTGCGCACCAAGGCAGGATATCGAAGGATGATCGGTGCTTATGTCAATGAAGGCCAGTGGAACATCGCCCACTTTATGCACGGTAATACTTGAACTGTTCAAACCGCCCATACAGATATCTGTAAACATCAATCCCGCATCGTAACTACCGCTTACGTTCACGCCGCAGTCGATGACATTTGCTCCATTCTTCAGTTCAACAGTCTTAATCTTGAGTTCTTCAGCCTCATCCATCATATATTCTGCAATTTCAAGTCCCTTTTCATTAACACTTAACATCCAATCACCTACCATATTGGTTTAAACCCATTCGTGAGATTAGGATATAAGGTTTTTGAAATGCATCTGCTAAGGAAGCTGAACATTATGGACGATACAAAAAGAACAGTGTATCATCATTTTCGTTAACAACTGAAAAACCGTGTTTTTGATACATGTTGATAGCCTCAACAAATGTTCTGTCAGTTTTCAATGTGACCACATGATAATGGGTCCTGGCAAATTCAAGTGCCATTAAGAACAACTTCTTACCAAAACCCCGGCCCCTGAACTCCGGTTTCACATAAATACGTTTTATTTCACACTTTTTTGAATTTATCCTGCGAACTGCACCTGTCCCCACCACAACACCCTTAATGGTCCCTATATAGAACACACCGCCATTGTCAATGTAGTATCCGCAAATATCCTTAAGGTCAGAATCCTTTACCGGATCGTACCCGAATCCTTCTCCTTCAAGCACACCCAGAACAAACTGCCTCACCTCGCCGGCCCGGTCAGGTGTGAACACCTCTATTCTCACAGCAGGTATTCTCCGGGGTCGTTCAAAAAGTCCAGTGCGATAATGGCCAGCATCCTTGTGCCGTCCACCAGCACAGTCTCATCGATGTCGAACCTGCTGGAATGGTTGCCGTCAGTAATACCCTTTTCTTCATTCCTTATTCCCAAACCGATGTAGACACCTGGTATCTCCTGAAGGTAGTAGGCGAAATCCTCTGACCCGAAGAAAGGTTTATCGTCACCTACTTCAGGGAAATGCTCTTTAAGGAGCCTCAATACCTTATTTGAGAACACCGGGTCATTGACCAGAACCGGATACCCGTGCTCAATATCAAGTTTATAAGCTGGCAGTCCAGGGAAATCCTGCTTACCATACATATCCACCAGTTCATCAAGGACCTGTTTAATGATATCCTCTATATCCTGTGTATCCCTGTTGTCAAAGGTACGGAAACTGCCCATTACATCCACTTCATCAGGTGTCCTGTTGAACTGGGACCCACCCGCTATCTTACCAAAACCTAAAATGAACCTGTCTTGCGGTATCTTCATCTTGATCCTATCACAGATACAGCCAATAAACCTGGCAGCAATTGCAATCGGGTCAATAACAAGCTCCGGGCTGAGATGATGCCCGCCCTTACCTGTGATCTTTATTTTCATTACATTTGATGCCGCCAAAAATGGCCCTGCCCTGAATTTTATCTCACCCGAATCAATGTGGCTTAAAACGTGCAGTCCCACTATTGCATCCACTCCATCCAGGCCGCCGTCCCTGATAACATCAAGTGCGCCCCCTGGGGGCTGCTCCTCAGCAGGCTGGAATATCAATTTGACAGAGCCAGGGAAATTATCCCTTTGCCGTATAAGATGCATGGCAGCCCCCAACACTATTGCCATGTGGGCATCGTGCCCGCAGGAGTGCATAAAACCCGGGTGCTGTGAAATATATTCACTGTTAAACTGTGTCGGCTCCTCGGTCACCTCAAGTCCATCCATATCCGTACGCAGTGCGATGCATTTCCCTGGACCTTTGCCCTGTATTGTGGCAATAACACCAGTGTTGGCAATATACTCTCCCTTAAGCCCTATCTTCTCCAAAAGCTCCATCACTGCCTCCTGTGTCTTAAACTCATGGAAACTTAACTCGGGTATCCTGTGCAACCGGCGCCGTATCTCTATTATCCGGTCCCCGATCTCTTCATCATCTGTCAAGTACATGTAATCCTCATCCAGTCCCTGTTTATTTATCTAATCCCTGTTCATTCATCTGAAATAAACTGGCTCAGCCTTTTTATAGCATTCTGTTTATCTTTTTCACCCAGCCTGGCAGATTCCACTGCATCCTTTAGGGTGCTGATACTCTTGTCATAGGTGTCCCGGTCTACAGGAAACGGGAATCCATCCTTCCCACCGTGGGCGAAACTGTATTTCACAGGGTCGCGCCAGCTTGGCCGTGTACCGTAAACAAGGTCTGAAACCAGTGCCAGCGCACGTATCTTTTGCGGCCCCATGCCCCTTAGCGAGACAAGTTCCTCGTAGGATGAAGGCTGGAGTTCGTAGGCTTCCTTTAGCACCTTCATCCCCTTTTCTGTGATATCCATATCTATTATATGATGACGGGGCGGTAGTGACAGTTCATCCACCCTTCTACCTGTGAAACCATCTAACCTGCCGCCAGTGAGATCATCCAACCTGTTGCCAGTGAAATCGTCCAGCCTCGTCTGGTTCTTTTTGCCGAAATACTGCCTAAGGTGCTCGGGACCGTCCAGTATAAGGTCAAGGCTTACTTCCTGTGTATTATAGCTCTCCCTTGCTGTCATGTCCAGCACATCGGGTTTGATATCATCAGATGCTATGCCGGAATGCGGCTCTTCTACAAAACTTTTTACTCCTTCTGATAACCACTGGTACCGCCTGGCATATGAATCGTTCATACCCTGCTGGATAACGGTCCAGTCTCCTTTCTCGTCAAATACCAGGCAGTGGTGGTACAGGCTGTAATCATCCTGTATCAGGCTGTTGTCAACCTTTGCGCTCATCCTGCTTGAGTACTTTAGCTGCTCGATGTCTGCGGTTGAAAGACTGAATACATCAGCAGTCTGCTCTATTTCATCCAGCGTCTTCCTGGACGTCCTGCCTTTCCCGCCGCACACTTTGATGCCGTGCTCCTGGGGGTCCAGTGCAATTTTCAGGGCACCGCAGGTGGTGGTGGTGGTGCCGGAACTGTGCCAGTCGAATCCGAGCACACATGAGAACGCCTGGAACCAGTAAGGGTCTGACAGCCGCCTTAGCATCTCATCCGGCCCGTAATCCAGTAATATTGCATCGCAGATGCCGCCTGACAGTTTGACCATCCTGTTGAACAGCCATCTGGGTGCTGCCCCGCCGTGCAGGGGCAGGTTCGTAACTCCTGTTCGTTTCATGGGTGTGTATATGTTTGTGGACTGAAGGTTAAATTCATTGGCAATTGTTTAGGACAGGGGTGGTTAAAAATAATTCTAAGGAAAAGAACCGGGCCCAAAGGGGGACTGATCAGTTATTTTGGAGTTTAGTAAATATTAACCACCGAGATCACAGAGACCACATAGAAAGTTAAAAATGGTCTGCGCACTCCGCGTCCTTGGTGGTTCAAAGTTCACACGAATCCACAAGGTTGGCTGCCACCTGCCGCCCTATCGGGCTGCGGTGGCAGGAAATGCGGAGAAATGGGTGACTATCGGGCAGTCATTAATAGTGGTTTCAATCTGAGAGTAATACTCTATTGCATTCATAGGCTGATACCTGACAATATGTTCAACTTTTTATTCCAGTGATCCAATCCTTTTTTTGCTGCATACCAATCAAAATAGTCATCGAGGTCGTCCAGATGCCCGGATTCAAATTTTTGCATGAAAATATCTGAACTCATCTTATATTTTGTCTCAAAATCTTTACATAAATCATAATACCTGGCTTTTTTATGTTTTGCGAGCCGCTCATCCAGAGCTAGGGCAGAGCGAATTACGTCGCTTACCTCCTGCATTGAAAAGTCACTATTCACATTAACATTCAAAGCCATGACATTCTCTCCTTGGTGTAAATATGCAATAAATTTATAAATAACCATTGGATGAAAATAATATTTCTAATCTGCGAATGGATATAATAAAAATTAACTGCAAAGTGCGAAAAAATCGCAAAGACCTTGTTGCCTTGGCTTAGCGTCCATTGCGTTCGTTGTGGTGCATTATTACATAAAAATTATATTTAAACTGACGCCGGCAGCTAACCGAAATAACATCCACTTCGCACCCCCAGACCGCTGGATACCTATGCATCCACGAGGCACCGAAAAGCGCCTGCCAGCCCGACCTGGGTGTCATGAACAAGGACAGCAGGATGGGGCTAATTGAGATGTGCAATATCGAAAGTAAAAGCAAGATTTTATTTGTTTGTTTCAATAAAGTCTTGGTAGTTTTCAAATATTCTCAGTGGTTCTACTTCGCATGAAACGTTAATCTTGTAAACGTCAATAACCCTGAACATCTCTGCATTTTTCATAATCTGCATGATTTGTTTTTCGAGCTGAGAATAAATAGCGGAATATTTTGCCTCAATATTTTTATCATGTCTCTTTAATGAATTTCGGCGAAGATTCTGGAGTGAAATTGCTGCAGCATATGATCGATCTGCGACTTGAATATCAGACAAAATGTCCGGGCATAAATTTCTAAGCACACTGTAAATCGTTCGCATATCATTGCGAGTAAAAGGATGCTCTACTCTGTATAATCTATATATACCAGAATCAAGAGTAACCTCTTCATAATTCGTCCACCATCCTATTATATAGTCTGGATTGACTGCTGTAATCCCTGAATCAGCGAGTATTGCGGCAATACAATTTTGCGATTGTCGCAACTCAAGTGAATTATTTTCTGCATACTCATGGACTGTTTTTTCAAGAATCATGTTCCAGTGGACAGAATCATTGAATAGATTTCTGAATCCATGCCATTCAAATGGTCCTCTCTGAAACTGTAATTTGTCACCAAATTTCATCATAAATTCAAAGAATATTGATCTGAATGAGATATAAAATCCTGCCCGACCGAGAATTATCTCATTCTCCATTAAATTTTTCTTTATTGAATTGAGCGATGGATCACCATCAATTGAAATTTCTTGAAATTGGCTGCCGTCTTTTATCAGTATAGAGCAATTTAAAGGGAGAAATACACCTCGATTTTGTGAGTCAATGCACAGTATTGCAGGTTCTTCAGATTTAATCTTAAAATGAGTTTTGGATTCTCCAGATATCCCAGTTACGCCACCAGAATCGGTAAATTCTGAATATGGCATTATGAATTCCATCTCGTCCATGATATCTTCATACATTTCAGATAATTGTCCCGTCTCAGGAATATTTATCATGCTAAGTGACCTATTCAGCAAATCTGGAAGTGTTGCAGCATCATCCGGCTTAATAATCGGATAAGCATTTATTTCAAGGAGCCTCTTCTCAATAATATCTTTAATATTTCCAATTCCTTTTTCATCTCCAATGAAAATGAACCTGTCAACACTGGACGAATGCAAACCATAGTCTATAGAAGGATAGCGTGTAGAAATGATACAATGTCTGAATCCTTCAGGTATTGTTCCCTCAATGCTTGCTAAGTTTTTCCACCCACAGAAGGATATGCGTGAAAAAGCAGTATCCTGTATGGAATCATTTCTCCGTAGTAAACGTTCGGTTCCTTTTACTTCAGAAGGATAGACAACGACTGTAATGTACCAGTTTTCACTAGAATCGAGGATATTTTCTATGGTAGATATGATTTTTTCCCTGAGTGGATTTATCTGTTCTGGGGTGCCTATCTGAAAAATCTCTTTCAAAGTATCATCGAGTGATATGAATATGTTCTGATCAAGTGCATCATAAAGTCTGCTCATGACAAGATCATAAGTAAGAGAATCACTACGCCATTTTTTAACTAATAATGTTTCAGGATTTTGATACTCTCTTCTGATATTCAGGGGTGTGGAGAGAACTCTTTTGAAATAAATTTTAATATCTCTGTTGAACTCATCATCAAGATTAGATAAGCAATTATCTAACGTTTCTACAATTGTGTTGTAAGAATCCACTATAACATATTCAGGAGTTATTTTTCTGATTTTCTCTTTAATAATCTGGCTCATGTTTGATGAAACAGGATTAGGATGTTTTGATTCATTTCCAGCAGGTAGATTATCGATAATATGTGGAGAATCCCAGGTATGGGGAATTACCTTAATAGATTGAAAAAGAGATTCATTGTCGTTTAATTTGTAAAACTGACGAATATCAGGATTTGTTGAAAACATAAGAACCGTTTTCATGGAACACTTATTTAGAAACTGTAGTAATGTTTTGCTTCTCTCCCCCCCGAATCTGGAATCGGAGATTATTTCATCTGTATTATCGATGATAAGAATATCAGGAGATATCTCCTGTACATTTTCCAAGACTGTTGCAAAATCAGGTTCGGAAGATAAAAAATGTAATCTGATATCTTTATGTGTTGTTTTCTCATCAGTCTCTTCTCCATAAAAAAGATGAGGTATTGTTGATTTACAGGTATACAATCTGGTTGAATTTAAAAGGACGTCCCATAACCATATTTTATTATATTTAAGATCGCCAGTCCAGCGTTCCTGTTCATTAAGAGAAACATCCCATATGCCGTCTTTATTAATCTCTTTTGTATTTGACCTGCCGTTTAATTTATGCTCTGTAATATTTCTTAATAAATCCTCCTTGAATTCAGAATCTTCTTTGATAATCTCATTTTTACATTTTCTTAATGTTTTATAGAATAATTTAGTTTTTAATTCATTTGCACCAATTTTTTTATATATTACATCTACCACTTTTTCTTTTTTTAAAATTAGCTTTCTATCCAAATGTTTGATTTCTTTTTTTATTTTAGTACTAACTGATTCTGCATTCACGGTATAAATCATATTTGTGAATACAGAGTGTGAAGATGGTGAAATTTCAATTTTGTCTTCTTTATAATTGGAATAGTTCCCGATTACAGCGGCACGTTTCCCGGGATTATTCATGAGGTATTCAAAAACCAATAATGGAATAAATCGTACATCATGCCATGGCCATGTGATAAGAAAAAACCCATTTGTTTCAGCCGAAAGCCAGTCAATATATGCCTGCTCTATTATATTTGGTTCTATTTTCCATTTCAGAGGGATACGCGAAAGATACTGTTTTGCATTTTCCCCTTCCCTCTTTATAATATAATTAAGAGTTTCTGGAAATAATTCAGAGGAATGCAGATTTATTGTTTTTTTGAATTTTGCACCACAAGATGTACATCTTAGACTGGATTTATCAAGTATTTCAATTGCTCCTCCATTTACATGTGGTTCATGACAATTAGGGCAGGTAATCCCACGATAATAGTATGTTCTCATTATGACTTTAACCTCTTAATGAGAGTCAGAATCTGCATTGCAATGGTGGAGTCATTGACAAGAAATCCCAGTTCATAATTTTTAAACATTCCACTAAATGTAAAATTTGCCGAACCGGAAAGAACTTTATGCCCATCTGCCACCAGAACTTTAGCATGCAGCATTTCCTCTTTTATCCGATATAATTTTAGATAATCAAATTCATCTTTTAACTTCAATATTGAGAGTACCGCTTCATTTTCTTCCTGCGTTTCCTCACTGTAGAGATAGATTTCAACTCCCACGCCTCTTTCAAGTGCATTTCTAAGATCATCAATAATATCCATACTGGTAATAACGTAAACTGTCATCACCAGTTCATTTGATGCTTTCGAAATGAGTTCATGAATGATAGATTGAAATGACCTTACACCATAACCGATCCATTTTTCACCACTGGCTACTGGAACAATCTCCACCAGCATTATCATTCTCCAATTACAAGATGTCGATCAAGCCAAAGATTTCGGTGTTCGCATGATGTTTCAGATATTAAAAGACAGCTGTAACAGGCTGCACCATTAATACTCTCTGAAGATTTATTAACATCATTACATAGGGGATCATTTGAGCAGATACGAAGATTATTAATTGCTGTGTTGATAATATCCTGGAAATATTCCACTGTTCCAACAAGACCTCCCATTCCGCTATCTTCTCCAGGTGAGGTATTATAAATTAAAATCCCACCGTTTCTTCCATCACGGGATATATAAACACGTTCTCTCAATGAAACTGCAGAATAACCAGTATGAGCAGATAATGAACGAATTACGGCGTGAGATAGAGTATGGAGCCAGACAAATTCGGGTTTTTGTGTTACTTCAGACCAGTCAGTCTCATATTCCATGTCAGATTTTCTAAATAAGTTCCAATCGCCATACGCAGCCTTTGAAGAGAGATCAGGCAGCATCCCACCATCAAATGTAATGAATATTCCCTCCCCAAATCCTTCATATCCGGGAAACCAGATACTTCCATCGAGATATGCTCCAGAAGAGATTTTACCGGGATTTTCTTCATCACTGAAATTAACCAGACGGATGTAGCCGGTTTGGACAGTGATTGTCCTGATTTTATTTACCGGATGCACCAGTAATTTTGGGATAATATCAGAATCTGGTATAATGGTTTTCGGGTTGGACATTGAAAAATTGTCCGTCGGGTTCCCTGCACCTGAAAGCAGCGATTCAAATTCTTCATACATCAGACCCATAAACGACTGGTCCTCTACATGTAGACGATGATAAATATCACAGAAATCTGAAACACCACCTTTATTTATTTCATCAATTATAATTTGAAAAGAATCTTCAGGAATCCTGTTCATTAACGAAGAGGATATCCATTTGATGAATACTTCCTTATCCATATTTTTAAAATCCATTGGAGCATTCATAATGGTATCAAGTGCTACTGATACGTCGTTTCTTTGAAGAATTCTGGATATATTGTTATCATATTCTGGAATTGTTAAAAGTGTCATCGTTTCTGATACATGCAATGAGGTGGACTGCCTCTGTGTGATTTTCATTTTTTTTTCACACTTTTGCGGCCTTTGTGGTTTAGTATAATATGGAGGAAACGACGATGGAGACGGTGTCTCCTTTTCGGGAGTTCTTCCAGTGCAGAAAAAGTTTATTTTATAAATTTCCTTCATATTTGATTTTGAACCACAATGGGGACACTCTATAACTATATCTGAGAGTGAACTGCCACTGGATTTCCAGAAATAAAAGGGTGGTTTACAATTGTCCTTTCCATGAACTGCATACTGCCAATTGACCTCATCAAGATGTCCTGCAGAACATGAAACAACAAATCTCGTTGCTGAGGATTCGACATTTGTTTTGCAAAGGGGACATTTTGGACCATTATACAATATTGGTTTATGTTCACCTTTTCTTCCATAGCACACTTTCCAAACGGGAAATACAAAAGTAGAATAAATCCTGTAATTTCCAGGCTTTTCAAGGCCCGCATTTGTAGGAAGTGCAACAATACGAATACGTGGTTGGTTACCGGACTGTTTCTGAATATATTTTGACAATCTTATTTCTGCAATTTCAAATCTTTCAAAAATATCTTTGCTGAAATATTCAGCAAGCCCACGGTTCATGGCCGGAATTATTCGGGGTCCATTTTTAGTCTCTATTATTGACCCTGGCCCATAGGTTAGTACAAATTGAGATCTGCTTATGTGTTGGAACTCTCTTTCCATATTTACACCTCAAATGCTGTTGTTTCCTCAATATCTCTCAGAGATTGAGGGGCATTTTTATATACAGTTTTTAAATCCTGAATTCGTTCATGGGCGGGATCTCCTAAAACAACGTTTTTTTCTGCAGTCCTGTATAGTGTATATTCATTGTATACCAGATTTTTACCTTTTCCAGTTAGTTTCTGGGATATATCCAGCCATTTGTCAAAATGGGATTTAAAATATTCAAGAACGTCAGCATCATCTTGCCCACGATTAATCAGACAATCTCTGATAAATACTTCAAAATCTATTTTTGCCATCGGATTCTGTATGTTATCGCCAGATTCAGTGAACCATTCCACACCTGATTCAGGCATGTTTCTCAGGAACGATACAATTGCCGGTCCTGCAGCTTTTGCCATACAGCCATCTGAAAATGGTGAAACAGATGCTGGTTCAACTTCAAGATTAATTCTGTGATGATATCCTGTGAAAATTTCATAATGGCTCAAATCCCGAGGCCTGCCAGCCTTATAGAAGGTTGTCACAAGTGCTCCACGGCTTCTTCCCACACGCCCGGTTGCCTGAATATACTGCGATGTTGTTTTTGGTTGCCCATTAACTACCATAAGAGAAAGGTGTGAAATGTCAACACCCGTACCGAACATTGAGGTAGTAAAAATTGCATCCGGATTCTCACTTATTTTTCGGTTATGTCCCTGTTCAAGTTCCTCCAGCATCTGAGGAATGTCAGTAGAATCGATTCTGCTTGATAGTTCGACAACTCTCTCACTATCAAGATTTCTCGGAGAGTCTCCTGAGATATTATCGAGTCGTTCAATAATATCCTCTCTGAAAAGGGCTCTGTTTCCTCCGAGTTCCCGTAATGAATTGAAATATCCGACAAGTGTCCAGAAATTAATTATATTCTCCTCTGAACGATTATCCTGTGCTGTTTTAAGAAGTCTGGCCCATATCCTGATTATTGGAGTTAGTGATCCTTTACCAGGTGTATAAATTCCCATGTATATTCTTCCTGGCCTGTTTTCCTTCCATCCTTCAGACCAGTCAGGCATTTTCACAAAAAAACTGTCTTTAAATGTAAGACCATAAGCCGGAAACTGAAACAAAGGTCTGTTGAACAGACGATCTACCTGATTTTCCGCTTGGTTAACTGTGGCAGAGGAAGCTATGTATTTCGGTTTTCCTCCAGACACATGAATAAGACCATCAACAACAGATTCATATAAGCCGAACATACTTCCAAGAGGGCCATCCATTAAATGGAGTTCATCCTGTACAATCATTTCTGGTGGATGGAATGCCCTGACATTGACAGAGTATTGTTCGCTTCTTGCTGTTTTATTGGTTTCTTTAGGAAACAGACTCTTATGGTAATAACCATAAATAGAATTGAAATTCGTTATATTTCCAAATATTGAAGCTGTTCTTGGTTCAAATGCGAGTCGTGCAATCTTATCCGCCGTGCTCACGATAACTGTTGGGCAACGATGGTAAATCTGTTCATCAACGGTGTATGCAGGAATCGGGATGCAGGACCCTGGTAAAAAGTGCATTGGATTGTTTTTTAAGAATAAACCATCGGGTAATTGTTTTTCATTTTCGTGTGAAAGATTAAGAGGAACCCCTTCTTTATGGTTTACTTCGTTGTTCAGATCACATTCCGGATTCGTGCAAAAAATTTCAAAATCAGCATGAGATTCAGTTTTCCTGCCTGGTTCATGAATTGATGGAAAATATCCTGGCCTCGAAGGTCTGAAGGATAAAATTTCCACTCCATAACTCTTCTCCAACCCGGTAACAAGATCATCAATATATTTTTCTTTAACTTTTGTGGTGCTTTCAAGTGTCAATGAGAGTGTCAGAT
This sequence comes from ANME-2 cluster archaeon, assembly GCA_014237145.1. Taxonomy (NCBI): domain Archaea; kingdom Methanobacteriati; phylum Methanobacteriota; class Methanomicrobia; order Methanosarcinales; species ANME-2 cluster archaeon. The sequence continues at coordinate 6,483 of JAAXOC010000031.1, read as the reverse complement.
GATTTGGAAGAAGTCCATTATCTATAAAATCAATATTCTTTATGGGGTCCGGATACTCTAAAGTTTTGACATGGTTCTGTAAATCTTCAATTGACCGTGTTGATTTTACAACCATATGCAAAGTGTTACTTCCCACCGGCAACCCTGCTCGGGGAACTGCAAGCCATTCTCCACATACAGGACATTTTACAATTTGTGCGGGTTCACCGTCAGAAACACCTTCTTTCAAAGCCTTTATTGCACTATAATCACCATAGCGGAGATGGTTAGGAGAAACACCACCTCCCACCCACATCCCAGCTGAAAATCTTACTGAGCCGAATAACCAGTTATCAGATAAATGACACTTATCTGGTCTCCAGCCAATCACACCATTGCGATTGAAAACACGCAGATATTCTGCTGCGGTTATCATCAATAATGTCCTGCGAAACTGCTGCACTGTCAATAGACGGAGTGTGTAACGGGTGATTATAGCTGTTCCTGCACCTGTTATATTGATGTCTGAATCTGACGTATGATTTTTTGCTTTCCTGCGACGCAGGGCAATAGTAAAAGCCATCATTGCAAGATATGCCTCTGTTTTGCCACCTCCTGTGGGAACCCAGAGCAAATCAACATGGTTTCTATATTCTGAATCCTGTGAATAAAGGGATTCAAGATTCATTAGGAAAAATGCCAACTGGAACGGTCTCCAGCAAAATTTATCGTTGTTATCACCATATTTTCCTTTATTTTTCCAGGTATCCTGTAGCCAGATAACTTTGTTTGCAAAACAGAATGATAAAAGAGCTTCTTCATTATGTTTAAGACATTCAATTCCAGATTTCAGACGTTTGAGAGACGATTTCTGGTGATTGATCAGTTCTTTAACCATCTCCATTTCTTCTTCCGTAAAGCCAGTGGATGACATTTCGTTCATTTTTATCCATTCTTCGTAGGCCTCTGTTAGAGGTGAAAGATATTTACTAATATCTTCAATGCCCCACATTTCAGACAGTTTAAGAGCAGATAATTCTGGCACCTCTGTAAAAGAAGATTTATCCCATGTCATGTTTGGTGAAGAATCTGGATAAAGTGGTATAAATTCGCTTCTCACATCACAATCGAAAAATTCCTTACAATCTTCGAAATAGTCACCATCTTGCCATAGTTTCTGTTCCACAAATTGGTCCTGATAATCAACTTTCTTCCATATTGCTGAGCACATATGACCCCGAGCAAGAACTGGATTATCTCTGTATATGAAATCCAACTTATTGCCTTTAACTGAATTTAAAGATTCAAGGTGACATTCACTACCAAGAATAACACGTATGGAGGGTTGATAGATGGAGGCTTCTACAGTTGCATCTCCTTTACATTCCCCAATATTCAGGTCATTGATAAGACTTAAAACGACATGTAACGCCCCATCCAATGGAATTTTTTTTATATGGAGGAATATTTTTCCATCACTGCCATCATATACCGTTTCTTCGTCATGTACATCATTCGAGAGAGGGATATCCAGAATCTTTCTAAATGGCTGTCGTTTCCAGGATTTTTCTGATGCATCTGCATCCTTTGACGTATCATTTTCAGGGTCACTGACTTTTTTATATCTGCCCCACGTCACACAGACATTTAGAAGTAGATTTTCTCCTTTAAGCAGAAATGAGATTCCAAATGATTTTGGCTTCATCCGGGGATCAAGTTCAGTTGGAAGTACAGGAGATGTGTCTGTAGATGAATTGCCGTCATCTGTTTTTGAATCATCACCATCAGAAATCAGGATTTCAGATTCAGGATTTTTTTCTATTTTTTTGCATTTTTTGGGAATAATTACCCCAGTTAAATATTCAGTGTCTGGGTTAGCACCAATAATTTCTTCAGGACCATTTCTGGGACCTACCACCTCTTTTATAAGTTCCTCAATTAATCTATCCCTCATACATTTACCTCATTGATGACTTAGCGTTAACAAAAATATTATCTGCAACAAACTTAACTATATTTTAGCAAGGATATATATGTTTCTTAGTATTGTTGTAAGAACATATTTTTACGAGGAGATGAGTGATATAAGAGTGCCAGAAATAAGATATGATACGTTTCAATAAGAGGTTACAATGTGCAAAATAATTGAAGGGGAATGTCTTTATACTATATTTCATATAATTTTCTATAAATTACAATTAACCAAAAAGTGGAAGACCACATATGAATAAAACCCTCAGATTTCTTGATCTCTTTGCAGGTGCAGGGGCCCTGTCTGAAGGGTTCATCTGGACTGGTTATTCTCCAGTTGCTCATGTGGAAATGGATCCGGCTGCATGCTATACCCTGAAAACCCGTATGGCATATCATTGGCTGAGAAGTCAAGGTCGTACAGATACCTATTATGACTATCTGCATGGCAGAATCAGCAGAACTGAATTATATGAGATGATTCCGGAATCAGTGATTGCATCAGTAATCAATGCAGAAATCGGCAAAGAATCTTTACCTGAGATATTTGAACACATTGATGGACTGCTGGAAGGCCAGTCTCTCGATCTGATTGTCGGAGGTCCACCATGTCAGGCATATTCGATTATCGGGCGATCACGAGACAAAAACCGAATGCAGGGTGACACGAGGAATTATCTTTATGTTTATTATGCAGAATTCCTGAAAAGATACAAACCTCGCTATTTCGTGTTTGAAAATGTTACAGGCCTTTTTTCTGCAAAGTCTCCTGACAATGTCCTGTATTTCGAAAGTATGCGGAAACTGTTCCTCAAAGCTGGCTATGAAACTGAGTACAGAGTTCTCTTTGCAAATGATTATGGAGTTCTTCAGAAAAGAAAACGTATTATCCTGGTCGGTAAAAGAGGAAAAGAGACAGGTTTCTACCCTGAGCCGGAAATGTGGCATCCACAGGTGAAAGTTAACGAGATTTTTCAGGATCTGCCTGAATTACAGGCTGGCGATGGTTCAATGCTTCCCTGCCGATTGAAGAAATACACCGGCCGATATCTCTATGAAGCTGGAATACGCAATGATGACATGCCGGTTACTTTGCACCAGTCACGGCCAAATACAAATCAGGACCTTGAAATCTACCGGATTGCAGTCAGAAAATGGAATGAAAAACAGGAAAGACTGCACTACAAAGATCTTCCGGAACGACTGAAAACACATCAGAACCATTCTTATTTCCGTGACCGTTTCAAGGTTGTAGCGGCAGATATAGCTTATTCTCACACCGTTGTGGCGCATATATTCAAAGATGGTCACTATTATATACATCCGGATATCAGCCAGAACCGGTCACTAACTCCCCGTGAAGCTGCCCGTCTACAGACTTTCCCAGATGATTATTTCTTTGAGGGCATATTAGATAAACCCGGGCGTACAGCTGCTTACCGTCAGATAGGAAACGCTGTACCTGTTCTGCTATCCCAGAAAATTGCTGAGAAATTACAGGAAGTCTGGTGATGGATTGCGCCCGATAAGGTCAAACAGATTTTGATTTTAATTTAATTATATTACAGATGTTATAAAATCAGTTTGTGGAGGAATAATAGTGGATGTCCATTCACCAGATCAACGCAGTTTCAACATGTCCCGTATAAAAGGGAAAAATACTAAGCCGGAATTGATAGTACGGCAGTGGCTTTGGCGGAATGGATTAAGGTACAGGCTTCATCGGAATGACCTGCCCGGAAAACCGGATATAGTTTTTACAGGACGTAAAAAAGTCATCTTTGTAAATGGTTGCTTTTGGCACAAACATAATTGTAAATATTTCAAATGGCCTAAATCCAATACCGAATTCTGGCGGCAGAAGATTGAAGGTAATGTACGCAGGGATGCAGACAACTTTGTTGCATTAACTGCTGTAGGGTGGGGATATATGGTTATCTGGGAATGCGAAATCAAGGAAAAAAACCTGGAACCGTTGTGGGAACGGATCAAGGTAAAAAACGATGAATAAAATCTACAGACAGACCCTCATCCCTGAAATATCCCACCAGCAGTGCGCCCATACCGCATACCCTGGCTAACACCAACATCACCCCACAAAATCCTTAAGAGATTCTTCCGGCTGCATTCTTTCCACAACAGGCTGCATATCAATGTATATCTTAGGAAAATCGGCCTGCTTGTACCTCTCCACCACCCTAAAACCCCAGCCTCTCATAGAAACTCATACTCTCGGGATTGGAATCCACAGTAAGGTACCGGCAGCCTATGATCCCGGACACAGATAAAGCCAGCCCGATAGCAGCCAGGACTAGGAACCTGCCAAACCCCTGCCTCTCACAAGTTTCGTCAACCGCCAGTCTGGCAATCTTGATACTTGGGTATTTATGATACGGATAACCGTCTATACCATCTGCTTCATCAATGGCCTGGACCTCGATGGTATCGGCAACAATAGTGAAAAATCCTGTAATACTCTTATTCAGGCAGCAGAGATATGTCCTGCTTATCATTTCGTCTTGGTCATCCAGGGCATCATTTATCAAAAAGTCGTTAAGTTCGGCATTTGTTGACGTAAAAGAAGTTACATCGTAACTTTTTGTTAAAGGTACAATAGAAGGTTTATCTGCAAAGATTGGTTAGGATTCCATCAGTGTTTAAAATTGCATTTATATATCTGCCTGGCTTCTTTGAACATGTCCACCTGTTCTCGGGTAACTTTTGGATTTTTCTTATCCATCCAGAACTGTCTGGCATCTTCATCCTTCAGTATCAATCCAAGCTCAATTGGTTTTGCCATATTTTCTCTATTTAAGAGTTCTTTTATTGTGATATAATATTTACTCTTCTACAATTTCAGCAACATCATTTCTTCAATTCACTTGATTTGGAGCAAATAGATGATATACGATTATCTCTTCTCTTTCAATTTTACTTACCTATTTAATCAGGAATATTCTTACAAAACACTCCTGGGAGTTGACTTCAGCGGTGCGACCATACCCCACCCACCGGCCCGGCACAGAGCCACACCTGACACAATACCGACCATAATGCCAACCAAGGTTCAACAACCACTTCACCCCCCAACCCTATGCCTCTTCAATCGTAGGGGCTACAAACCAATTTCAATCCACTAACATAAAAAAATTATATTGAGTCCTATTTCTTTTCTTTCTCGAATTTTCGGATTAAATTGATCACTTTTAACACAACTCTAAAGGGTCTACTTGCAGATTTTCCCTGATTCATTGTTCCGGCAATATAAATATCCAGCTTTTCACAATAAAATAGAAATGACCCAATTGAACCAAAATGTCCCGTAATATTTGGATAAGAGAAAAGAAGAAAGAAAAGTTCAGGAGGTACAAAATGCATTGTACCAAAACCATAATACATTCCCTTTTGCAGTTTTTTCCAATCACGCATTAAATGTCCTGTATCTTCATTTGAAAAAATCGTTCCAGTATTAAATGCTTTAATGAACACCAGACAATCATCAACTGTAGAGAGAATACCGCCATCAGCCCAGGAAGATTCAAAAGCTTTTATATTTGTCAGATCAGTATTCTTAAAAAAGAAGTGTGCCGGTTTTTCTATATTCGAATCAATAGGTTTAGAACGCGTATAAAGATAAGTATGTTTCATACCAAGTGGTTTAAAAATAAGTTCTTTATACACATCATGAAGAGATTGTCCAGTTACGGATTCAATAATAAAACCCAGAAGCTGGAAATTTGTATCTGCATAAGAAGCCCTCTCACCTGGTGCAAATTCAGGTTTAAGATTGTCTCGTGCAAAAGCAACTGTATCCTCTACAGTCCAAATTCTGTCAGGCTCTGAAATAAGAATCTCAAAAAAGCTTTTTTTATTCTCTGGTGCTTTAGTATAATAATCAGGGATTCCTGATGTATGACTTAAAAGATGACGTACCAAAACCTGATCTGTGTAGTCCTTTCCAGCATAAACATGAATTCTATTGATCATGGAAGAAGGAAGGTAATCCGACATAGGAGCGTCTAATTTGAGTTTGTTCTTTTCAAAAAGAAGCATTACAACAGTTGCTGTAAACATTTTAGTAATGCTGGCAATAAATACAGGAGTGTCTACAGTCATTATTCGATTCTCTTCAGGATCAGCCATACCGGCTGCACTGGACCAGTTGAATTCACCATCCCCTGTAGAAACAGCAAGCACCGCATTTTTTACATGCTTATCACTTTTCACAATTTTATCAATTAATTTTTGTAGTTTATGCTCTACATCCGTGTTTTTCATTTCGAGACACCACCTGATTTTGAATTAACAAATATGAATTCTTTTCAACACTGATTCTCTTATTTTGTTCTTATACTATTCTACATTTTTCCTTCAATTGTGGAGGAGCTGCATGACAATTACATCCTGGATCATAAGTAATCTAACGGTCTGGCAAGAGACTTTTTATTTTCTTCTGGTTGAACCAAATATGCGTCCAAACCAAACATATCTAACCTAAATATTTCAACTGTCTTCATTAAATGATAAACAAAA